>NZ_JBHJTF010000013.1:106404-111820 GCF_042267565.1 Lysinibacillus sp. NPDC056232
ACGTAGCGACAGCAGCAGGAGATTGGTCACTAAGGCATTATTACATACTCCATATTCGGTGATAAAACAAAGTTTAAAATACTAATTTCATAGTGAGGATAATTCAAGTGAAACAACTAAGTTTAAGGAAAAAGCTCATTTTTTCGTTTTTAGCAATGCTTCTCATCCCAACACTGTTAATTGGAATTGTGTCTTACCACAGTGCTGGAAAGCAAATTTCAAAAGAACAACAAGCAAGTGCAACTGAGAGTGTGCGCATGCTTAATACGAATATTACTAACACGATTGAGCCAAAAGTGAAAGACGTTCAATATTTTTCAAACAAGCTCAATCAATCTTATTTACAAGAAGGTAAAATTACAGAACTTAAATCTCTATTCCACGAATACATGAACATGCATCCAGAGGTGGAGCTAATTTATATCGGAACCTCTGATGGCAGACTACTGGATGAGCCTGCTCAAAAATACCCTGGTGGGTTTGACCCTCGTACAAGATCTTGGTATAAGCAAGCCCTAGATAACAAAAACCAAGTATCCATTACAGCACCATACATTACACAGACTACAGGTGATATCGTTCTTACGATTACTCAGGCTTTACCAGACGGCTCTGGGGTCATAGGGTTAGATGTAAATATTTCTACACTAAGTACCATCACGAATGATATACGCATTGGAGAAACCGGCTTTGCTTCACTTTTAGATAGTAATAAAATTTATATTGCCCAACCAGATAAAGAAAGTGGTGCTGAAGCAACAGAAAGCTATATCACTAAAATCTATGAACAAGATAGTGGTACCATTATAGAAAAAAATCGTCAGCTACAATTTGTTACAAATAAGCTAACGGGCTGGAAAGTTGTGGGTACAATGTTTACAGCCGAGGCTGCAACTGCTGCTGCCTCGACATTTAATGTCAACTTAATGATTATCGCTATTTCTATTATTGTTGGCATTATTTTTATGCTATTCATGATAAAATCAATCGTTAATCCGATCAATCGACTTAAACAAAGCGCTATAAAAATTAGCGAGGGCGATTTAACAGCTTTTATTGACATTCATTCTAAAGACGAGATTGGACAGCTTGGGGAAGCCTTTATCGACATGAAGGTTAACTTAAAAAACCTTATTCGTAACGTTGATCAAAGCTCCCAACATGTACAAACTTCAGCGCATGGCTTATCTGCAAATGCCGAACAAAATATAGCTGCTTCAGAGCAAGTTACGGAAGCTATGCAACAAGTTGCTATTAGTACAGAAAAACAAACAACTGGTATTGACCAAAATGCTGCTTCTATTGAGGAAATCGCAAAAGGAGTCGTCGAGGTCGCTGATAGCTCTATGCAGGTTTCAGATTTATCGAGCTATGCTATAAAATTGGCCGACGAAGGTGGTCAAGCAGTAGAACAAACTGTTAATCAAATGATTTCTATTCATGAATCTGTGACACAATCGGATACGATGATTAAATCACTGTATGATCGAACAAAAGAAATTGGTTCTATTTTAGAAATTATTAGCGCTATTTCAAATCAAACAAATCTGCTTGCCCTTAATGCTGCTATTGAGGCAGCGCGAGCTGGAGAACACGGGAAAGGCTTTGCAGTAGTCGCCGATGAAGTGCGGAAGTTAGCAGAGCAATCCCAGCAATCAGCAGAGCAGATTGCTGCACTAATTACTGGCATTCAGCAAGATACGGCTAAGTCTGTTCAAACAATGATGAAGACTTCAGCGGATGTCCAGGATGGTTTACAGCTAACAGAAGATACAAGTAAAAAGTTTGCAAGTATCATTAAGGGTCTACACGAAATTGCTCCGAAAATGGAGGATATATCTGCATCTACTCAGGAGATGTCAGCAGTAGTCGAAGAAGTTTCTGCAACAGCTATAGAGCTAACAGATCATGCTAAATTAAATGCAGCAGCGTCAGAGGAAGTTGCCGCTTCTACTGAACAAACATTGTCTTCGATGCAGGAAATGGCTGCAGCCTCAAAAGCACTTCTCGATATGGCTGATGAATTACAAAGCTATGTGAATCGTTTTAAATACTAAAAAGAAAAGCACGATGTTAGAAACATCGTGCTTTTTAATAGTAACTTTATTTATTTTCCTCATAACTAAATTGCCATTCAACACCAAATTTATCAGTAAGGGAGCCATAACATTTACTCCAAAACGTTTCTTGTAGCTCCATCGTAACCTTGCCACCATCTTTAAGGCTATCAAAAGCTTTTCGCATCTGTGCCTCATCGTCTGAAACAACGGCTAAAGTTACATTGTTTCCAATCGTGAATGGGTTGCCCGGAAACGTATCTGAGAACATTACAGTACTACCGAAAATCGAAAGTCGCGTATGCATGACAAGATCTTTTGCTTCCTCTGGTAACGGATAACTTGGATTCTGTGGTGAATCTCCAAATGTCATAATTTCAGGCTTGCTCGTATTAAAAGCTTTCTCATAAAAAGATACAGCCTCTCGACAATTTCCATTAAAAATTAAATAAACCTCTACTGCCATTTCCAACACTCCCTTTGTCATTTTCGAAACAATTCTATTTTACATGGATAACAAATAATAGTACAAATTTTAGATAAAACCGATCAAAAAACGGCTTATCACCATAACGTGTGGTTGATTTCCGTTCCGACTTTTAATCCTATAACGGAAAATGATATATCTGTAAATTCCGCTTAATTCCTGTTCTTTCCTGCCAATTTTTTATTAATTTAGATAAAAGCTTTGACATTTACTCGAAAATAATGTAAATTACCAAATGACGAACAATTTAAATCAAAACTTAAAAAATATTCGTATTTTAGGAGTGTTTATAATGGATAACGTATTTGACTATGAGGATATTCAACTAATTCCCGCAAAATGTATTGTAGAAAGTCGCTCAGAATGTGATACTTCTGTTACTTTAGGCGGTCATACATTCAAGCTTCCTGTTGTACCAGCAAACATGCAAACAATTATCGATGAAAGTCTTGCTGTGAAGCTTGCTGAAAACGGTTACTTTTATATCATGCACCGTTTTAATCCAGAGACACGTATCAATTTCATCAAAGATATGCAAGCTCGTGGCTTAATCGCATCAATTAGTGTTGGTGTAAAAGGTGAAGAATACACATTTATTGAAGAATTAGCAGCTGCTAATTTAGTGCCTGATTTTATGACAATCGATATTGCACATGGTCATTCAAATGCTGTCATTCGTATGATTCAGCATATTAAAAAACATCTACCAACTAGCTTTGTGATTGCTGGTAACGTGGGCACACCTGAAGCAGTACGTGAACTTGAAAATGCTGGTGCAGATGCAACAAAAGTTGGTATTGGACCAGGTAAAGTATGTATTACTAAAATCAAAACTGGTTTTGGTACAGGTGGTTGGCAGCTAGCTGCACTACGCTGGTGTGCAAAAGCTGCAACGAAGCCAATTATCGCTGATGGTGGTATTCGTACACATGGTGATATTGCAAAATCGGTTCGCTTTGGTGCTTCAATGGTGATGATTGGCTCATTATTTGCAGGTCACGAGGAGTCACCTGGTGAAACAATCGAAATCGACGGTAAAACTGTGAAGGAATACTTCGGATCTGCTTCTGAATTCCAAAAAGGCGAACGTAAAAATGTTGAAGGTAAAAAGATGTTTGTTGAACATAAAGGCAGCATCAAAGATACTTTAATTGAAATGCAGCAAGATCTTCAATCATCTATTTCCTATGCAGGTGGCAATAAACTAGATGCCATTCGAAATGTAGATTATGTAATTGTGAAAAACTCTATTTTTAATGGAGATAAAGTATACTAACAACGAAGGAAACCCAAACAAGAATGGCACAAATTCTTGTTTGGGTTTTTCTTTGGATTTCGTCTTCTCTAATCTGCAGGAGTTTTATATAGGTCTGCGCTGAGCAATTGAGGTGGTTCTTGGTTAGCCTCTTAACCGATTTATTCTTCGGGTTACCCGAGCAGGGTTGGCTCTTACCTGATCACTTCTTCAGACTACCCGAGCCGTTTTCGCTCCTACCTGATCACTTCTTCAGACTACCCGAGCCGTTTTCGCTCCTACCTGATCACTTCTTTGGACTGCCCGAACGTTCTTGGCTCTCGGCTCTTGGCTGACCGATTATTTGAAAATACACCTTTTCAGCAAAAGAAAAAATGCTACCGATTACGTGTAGCATTTTCCTTAAGATTATAGTTTGTTAATAACAGCGTGGATCGTTTCTTTTAATTCTGCATCATGATCAGAAAGGTCTACAAGGTTTGCTACACGCTCACGTAATACTGGACGTTCAATTACAAGCTTTTCATCAAGTACTTGTACTAATAACTCGATAATAAGACGATCACGTACGTTTAATGCTTCTTCTAAACGCTCTGGTGTAATTTTTGCATCTGTTTTTGCTGCTTTAGCCATTTTAAAAACCCCTTTTAAATTTTATATTCATGCACATCTATTTTAGCATACAGCTAATTTTTTTTGAAAACTTTCTTTCGCGAATATATAGGCTCATCACCATAACGTGTCGTTGATTTCCGTTCCGACTGGGCGCTTTGTTGTTGCTGTCGCTACGCTTTCGCACAGATAAAACAATTGCTGCCGCTTCGCTTTCGCACAGAGCAAAGCTTTCTGGGGGCGTCCGATGAGCCGCTTGGGCCAACATGATGTTGGTCACGAAGGCATTATCACAGGACGTGATGGTTTTAGCCTTCGTTCCTCTATTGCTGATCCCCAAGGAGTCGCCCAGCCTCCACTCCAATCAACCTATATACATAACATACGTTTTAACAAATATCATCCACAGCTTTTGGTGATAATCCAATATACACCAAAACTTTACAAATATACACATATACATTTACGATAAAATGTTATATTCGAATCATAAAATGATGACGCTCAACCATATGATTATGTGTTCTCTATTTAGTTTTTCATATTCACTTAGGACGATTTACAAGATTGGAGGAATTCTGTGAACCAAAAGAACTTAACTTACTTACAAATAATAAAGGCTGTACCGAAATCTTTACAATTCTTTCTAAATGTTTGCCTTGTACTTCTAGCACTCATTTTATCCTTCCTACTTTGCAAAGAACTCATTCAATTCCTTAAAATTTTATTATTCAACAACAATGGCGGAGACTATAAGCTTTTCCTCGCTAATATTCTTATTTTCTTCTTGTATTTTGAATTTATCACGATGATCATTAAATATTTTAAAGAGAATTATCATTTTCCACTAAGGTACTTTATATATATAGGAATTACGGCCATGATTCGATTAATTATCGTAGAGCATGACCACCCCATTAACACCTTAATTTATTCACTTATTATTTTAATATTAATTATTAGCTATTTTATTATTAATATTACGACATTGGAACGACCTGTACG
>NZ_JBHJTF010000014.1:0-105929 GCF_042267565.1 Lysinibacillus sp. NPDC056232
ATAACATCATTATAAAAAAATTGCGTTGATAATTGTAATTTTAAAAAATCTTTGGCTGATAAAGTTTCATTCGTTTTTAAAGTGATTATTTTTTCTAAATGACTTTCTTTTAAGTATTTTATTGAATTTACTTTTTTGATTGTAATATTTACATAATGGTGATCAATTGCCTTTTTAATCTTTTGTAGTTTGTATATTTCGTCTGAAAGTTCTTTTGATTTTTCACTTAATAAACTCAAATAATCATTTTTTTCATACGAAGATAAAACCTCTTTAATTTGTGCGATTGAAAGATTTAAGTTTCTCAACATTAATATTTGAGCAAGTTGATAAATTTCCTTAAGAGAATATTTTCGATATCTATTATTATCTGTGTAGGATGGAAATAAAAGCCCTTTTTCTTCGTAATATCGTATTTGATGATGACTGATATCAAATATTTTAGCCAATTGATTTATTGTAATTGTTTCATCCATAATATCCCTCTTCTCTAGATAAATATAAACCCTAGGGCTAGCCTAATGTCAAACAATAAACCTGAGATAAAACCTTAAACAATCACTGATAATGAAAGGAATGAATATAAGAATTTGTAGGTATAAATTTCATGTGATACAGCTAACGGATTTGCGACGTGTAGGTTTTAGCATCTACCAATGAATAATTGGGCAAATGAATGGAGAGGTGGGCACAAACAAAAGTTGGTTTGACATTAGGTCAACCCTATAGTTTATAGTGAGGATGTATTAAGAAGGGGCAATAATAAAAAGTGTATAGGTTTCTGATAAATAATGGTTTCATCAATCCTTCATATAGATATAAAAAGTCTATTATATCTATAAAAAGGATGTCGTAATTTAACTATTGGCCAATAGATTAGGCTATGAATAGTGTACATAAGGAGGAACATTTATGACCGAACAGTTGCAATCTAAACGTATTGAAGGGCTAGATTTCGCAAGATCCTTGGCTATGTTTGGGATGCTTATAGTTAACTTTAAAATTATTATGGGAGCGGCAGGGGGAGGGCCAGATTGGCTTATATGGTTTACAGGACTTTTCGAAGGAAGAGCGTCTGCCACTTTTGTTACGTTGGCGGGTATCGGAGTTGCTTTGATGACAAGAAAAGCTAGAAATGGCGGTGACCTTTCTTCTATTAAAGAAAATAGGATGAAATTATGGAGACGTTCCGCTTTTCTTTTTATTCTAGGTTTACTTTTATATGTTGCAGATTGGACTGGAGATATCCTCCATTATTATGGCGTTTATATGCTGATTGCTTCCTTTCTTATTGTAGCTTCTACAAAGCTCATGATCATCCTATCTAGTCTTTTTTTAATAACCTCGCAAATTTTCCAAGTGACAATGAATTATTTGCATGGATGGCATCCTGAACAACCATTTATGGAATATCTTGATTTTTGGACAATAGAAGGTTTTAGCAGAAATCTTTTGTTTAACGGGTATCATCCAGTATTCCCTTGGGTCTGTTTCTTTTTGCTTGGAATGATCCTTGGCAGACTTGATTTATCGGAGAAAGCTGTAAGAAACAAAATGTTGTTTATTTCTATAATTCTACTCATAACAATAGAGGTACTTTCAAAAGTATTAATGCGACTATCTCTATCGGTATTAGATTTAAACAGTGCAGAATTCTTGTTTCAAACAGGGCCAATTCCACCAAATATTTTATATATGCTATCAAATTCCGCTTCTGCGATCATTGTCATCGTTGCTTCTATTTATATAGCAGAAAAGTTTGCTGGACAATGGTTGACGAAATCACTAATACAAACAGGACAATTAACATTAACGCATTATGTAAGCCATGTATTCATCGGAGTTGGCATATTGGCTTTATTCAATAGATTAGAAAACCAAACGTTAGCATTTTCATTAGTATTTACAATATTATTTTTCGTAGCGAGTATTTTCTTTTCTGTTTTATGGAGCAGAAAATTTAAAAGGGGACCGATTGAGTGGGTGATGAGAAAAATTACAAATTAGTAGCGGAAGTGAATTTTTGTTACATAAGGTGAGAGTAGAAAGCGTTCCTGTAATAAGCAGGAACGCTTTCTACAAAAGAAGCAGGTTCTAGCGGAAAATATTCAATCTAATAACCAGCTATGGGATTCATCGGCATAACTCTGAAGGTAATTCATGAATAAGCCTGCATGATAACCATCACAAACAGCGTGGTGCATTTGTAAAGAAACAGGAAGATAAATAGCATTTTCCTTCTGCACAAATTTACCTGCAGTGATAATCGGTAAAAGGTAATTACCTCCATTATTGATGTTGAGATTAAAACCAGTAAATGAACTCCATGGAATCATGGATATGTGAAAAATATTTTCTGGAATAGGGAATTTTGGAAATAAACTTATCCTACCGTTATATTTCTTTAAATCACTTTCGTAATTCTGATGGAACTGTTTAAAATTATCCGATGTTTCTGTCCAAATGCTCGAAAATGTCTCTGATTCCTCATTAAAAATCGTGTAACTTGGATTTAGTTTTTCCCAAAAACCTAATTCTCCTTGGCTATTAAAACACGTTCTAAATGCAATATTAGTGTTGATAGCTTTTGTTACCATATATATGAATGTTGGATAAAACTTAAAATTATTATCTTTTATGTTTTTATACAGAATGCTAATATCTATTTCTGACGTCATACTAAATGTTGTTTGTTGGGTAATATAATGCTCAAAATACTCGTGTCGATGCCAGCTCTTTCGATCAATTTTATTGAAATTCATTATTATTTGCCTCCTAAATATTATTACTTTTTATTTAGGAGGCTATTTTCACTGCTTTTTTCATAGATTTCACCCTCGTATATGATAGTGTCTGATAAAAAATTATATCCACTTTTTTGTTACTCAATATTCTATATCCTTATAATAGTAAAGAGGGCTTTCAAGGACAGCCACTAATTGAAAATTTATATTAACGGATAGTCCAATGCCATTTAATAGCATCTTTTTCAACGTTTTTAACAAAATCGTCTTTCCCGTCGCAATAGCCATCAATATCATTTGGATGCTGCATGGCAAGTTGGCTCTTTATTTCTCCATACTGCCTGCAAACTTCGGGATGCTCTCGAAGGTAATCTCTAAATGCTAAATGTCTTCCAATTTCCTCAATGTTGCTATATTGAAAAGCGTGAATTTGATGTGTGCGATGATCGCCACCTTTACGGAAATATCTTCTTCCAGTAATCCCGAATTCGCCCTTAACTTCGTATCCAATCTCTTGAAATTGCTTAGAAAATGAATCCAATTTATGAATATCATTGACGACTAGTAAAATATCAATAATGGGTTTTGCTTTTAGACCTGGAACTGATGTGCTTCCAATATGAAAACTATTCACCAATTCTTCTTGAAGGATCGCCCTAATAGAACGTTCCTCTTTCTGATAGTCGCTGCTCCAATTGTGGTTATAATCTACAACTTTTATAATTCGCATTCAATACACCTCATTCTTTATTTTCATGATACTTTACAAATTTTATGCATTATTACAGAATATAAAAAATCTAATGCATTGTCAATGATGCTGTTTGAAAACAAAAAATGTTTTAATTTTCTCTTCAAAGCAGGAGATTCGTTTTTTCGTGCTGTTAAAATGAGCGATGAAGAGTTTGATAGCAACTCTTCACCACTTCTAAAGGGGAGGTAAGCAACGCTCAATTTTTATTTTTGTGTTGCTTTAATTAATTCTAAATATTGAGAATCCCCTAAACCATATTGAGGGAAAAGATGCAGCAAGTTTCGAACGATTTCACGGTGAGGAAGATTTTGATGTGTTTGAATGTATTTTGTTATTTCGTTATCGCTTTGAAACAATTCTAAATACAATTTGATTCCTTGATACATGACAGGCATCAGTTCTACATCTGGCATGCGGTGGTCTAATAATACTGCTTCATATATATCAAAAAAGTTACCTAAAGTTATTTCAGTTTCTTTCACATCATATGTTTGCTCTTTCACCGAATGATAATAAACAGTTCCTTTAAATGATATTTGTTCTAAATAAGCTAAGATCGTTATTAAATTCATCTGACAGAACATATCTTCACCAAACCAGAGAACGATACATTGATATTTTTTTGAAAATAATGTCTTATTAAGTGGTGCAACTGTAATTGTTTCATATTCTGTTAATGAGACTTGATGTCCTGTCGCTCTAACCTGATTGAATGAGTCGCTAAAAATGGTTTTAACGGTGTCGTGTACACACATCGCTTCATTAAAAGGTACGTAATCGCTTTTTCCCATCAAATGTTGAGAACTGAATTCTTCGTACATATGTTGTCCATTTAAAATGTTCAATACTTCATGATCAAAATGATTATCCACATGCTTTTGTAAATCTTCAATTCTTAATTTTTTTGAAATATCCATATAATAACTCCTCGCTTCATTCATAGTGAGCTTTACATAAGATTGCAATGGTTCAGGACATAAACGAAAGGCATTGGGGGTAACACCGAATATTTCCTTGAAAGCACGAGAAAATGCTTCTTGGGACGAGTAGCCATGTTTGATCGCTATTTCAATGATCCTTTCATCTGTTTCACTAAGACTGATTGAAGAAAGATAGGTTTTTCTAAGGGTCATATATCGTTTAATGCTAATGCCCGTTATTTGATGAAATTTAAAGGAACAGTAATAAGAAGAATAGCCCATTGCTTCACTTAGTTTTATCAGAGAAAACCCCTCAAATAGATGCTCTTCAATCCAATCAATCATATCTTGAATCATATTGTTCATCATGCATCACTCCTGTTTTTAATTATAGTGAAGAATGGAAAGGGGTTTTGATATTCGTTGTGTAAAAATCGTTTAATAATAGCTCAAATAAATCAAACGGTGTTTTTTCTCGGTCTTGATTGAAAAACCTTTTTCTGCTATTAAAGATATTGTAGCATTCAGTAATACCTCTTTTGTTTTATTTCCTTTTTTTCCTACCATCTATCATTAACGTACCTCCAAAGAGTGCGATTTAGTTATAGTTTGAGTATCTTGGTTTACAAATGTGCGGTTATTGATGGTGGACTGGAAGGATATGCTATACTGGATGTTTTCATAAAGAAAGGGGATTAAGATGTTAAACAGTGAAAATATTTATTTAAGAGCATTTATTTTATTAGATGCGGAGAAATTATTACAATTGCAAATTGAAAATAAAGATTTCTTTGAGCAATATTCAATGAATCGTCCTACTAATTTTTATTCTTTAGAGCATCAAAAGAATTTAATAAAAAAGTGGGAAGAAAACTCAAAACAAGATATTGAGTTCAAATTTGGGATTTTCCAAAAAAATAATGATGAATTAATAGGTACCATTCAATTATTTCAGGTCAATCGTGGATCACTTCAAAATGCGATTATTGGCTATTTCTTAGATAAGAAACAAAATGGCAAAGGTTACGCTACTGAAGCTACTAAGCTCATTGTTGACTATGCTTTTAATACACTTACTTTACATAGAATTGAGGCAGGTGTTATGCCACATAACTTCGGTTCAATTCGAGTTTTAGAAAAAGCTGGTTTTCATAAAGAAGGTATAGCTAAGAAAAGTGTGAAAATAAACGATTGTTGGGAAGACCATCAGATATTAGCCATTATAAATCCAAATGATTAATTTCATTATCTATTCGTACTAAATTTTTCTAAATTCATTAATACACAAAAAATAAAAACCTCTTGCTGGATTAAAGTGTACCCTTTGTAAAGGACATTTTTAAAAAAACTCTGGGCAACTTGAAGAAGATGATGTCTGTATTGTGCAGCTGTCATCTTTTTTTAATTAAAATTATTGACCGTTCTGTTAGATTTTTTGGTGAACCAATTGCTTATTAGAGTAAAAACGTTTAGAAAGTAAGGAAATTGAATTTGAAACATATAATGTATTTGGTTAACTAAGAAAATTTAAGAAGGAGAGAAATAGATGAAAAAAAGAAAATGGCTTATTTTTTCGCTAGTACTAGGATTGTTAACGCTGTTTATTAGTTTTAGTCAATTTTTGAGTCCTTCTAAAGAAGAAATGGGGGAAACCGAAAAGGATTTTTCATCAGATCGAGCTCTGAATTATTTAAAGGAAGTTGCAAAGGAACCACATCCAATAGGCTCTCCTGCGAATAAAAGGGTAAGGGATTATATAGTCAAACACTTTCAACATCTCGATATACCTGTTGAAATTCAATCGAAGCCAGTGAAGGATCTTAGAGGTGAGAAGTATGCTTCAAATGTAGGTGCAAAAAATATTGAAAATATTATTGCAAAGATCCAAGGGACATCCGGTGATGATCATGCGATTTTACTAACGGCTCATTATGATTCTGTAACAGAAACCCCTGGAGCATCCGATGATGGTTATGGCGTTGTCACAATTATGGAGACAGCAAGAGCACTAAAACAAATGCCGGCACCTAAAAATTCTATTTATTTTGTTTTAACAGACGGTGAGGAGCTGGGTTTACTTGGAGCGAGTGCACTTAAAGATCGAGCGGAAGTTTTAGATAAAGTGAGCGTTATGTTAAATTTCGAAGCGAGAGGCAATACGGGAGTACCGATTATGTTTGAAACGAGTTCAAATGATTTAAGGTTAGTGCAATTGTATAAAGAGATTGTTCCATATCCTGTTGCCTATTCATTTGCTTCTGAAATGTATAAAAGGATGCCGAACGATACCGATTTTACTGAATTGAAAGTGACAAAAAAATTAGGCTATAATTTTGCGAATATGAATGGATTAGAGGCGTATCATGCAGAGATAGATCGTGTGGAAAATAGTGACGAGGCAACAATTCGTCACTTCGGGAGCTATGCTCTTCCTTTAGTGAAAAAGTTTATGATGATGGAGGCAAAGGAATTTCAAACGATAGAGGAAAGTAAAAGTAATGCGATTTACTTCCCGTTAATGAAAAAAATACTAGTTGTGTATTCCGAAAAGTTAGTAGTCCCATTGATGATTACTTTACTTGTCTTAACAGTCGCAATATTTATCCTTAGCTTTAAAATGAAAGTGATACAGATTAAGGGATTTGCTTTAAGCTTATTAGCGATAATAGGTAGTCTTGTTGCGATGTTCATCTTCTATTTTCTGCTAATGCGTCTTTCTACAATTGTATTGATCGGTGAAATAAATGAATATAATATGGCGATGTTTGGTACGTATGATCCGACGATTCTTACGGTGTTGGTCTTACTCGCGATGGTGTTTTGTCTCTTTTTTGCGAAGTGGATTTCGAAAAGATACGGCTCGGCGAATTTCGTGATGAGTACGCAGGCTATATGGATTTTATTGGCCGCGTTGACTAGTTATACGTTCAAAGGTATTAGTTACGCTTTTACGATTCCAGCAATCATAAGTTTGCTGTTGATTTTACCAATCATATTGAAAGCTAATTGGCGGAAGGGTGTGTATCCATATATAGCAGTTGCAGGATGGACAGTTCCAAGTATTCTATTACTTGCGCCAATTATGTATTTGATATATGTTGCACTAACAATTAGTATGGCACCTATAATAGCCATTCTAACGGCAATCATTATCTTCCCAATAGTAGCAATTGTGAATTGGTTAATGGCTTTTGATGATGAAGCATAGACGGATTAAAGTTGGAGAAAAGCGAATTCGTTTTCTCCTTTTCTTTGTCCAAGAAAAATCATTTATTTAAAGTTACTCGGCTGTACAACCCCAAAATTATAATTTTTGATAGTGATTAAAGAGGCTCTCTATTTTATCCTGAATAATTTGTTTTAATGATTCTGGCCTGACTGATATTACACTATGACCGTACCTCATAAAATAGTTAGCGATAAATTCCTCTTCTCCAGGATTATAAAATCCCTTTACAACTGTTTTATCATCAATTTCTAATTTCATAGAAGGATAATGTTCTTTATAAAAAATATCCTTTGCTTGTGCTAAAATCTCTACTTCAAAATCAATACTCTTCTTGGATTGATAAATTTCTAATGAACGACTAATAAGTTCATCTATAGAAAGTTGAGAATTAAGTTCTTCTATGAAGGTTATTTTATCACATCTGAAAACTTTAAATTTATGCGTATCGAACTCTATGCCAGTTGCATACCATTGACCAAACCTAGCGGAAATTTTGAAAAATTGTACATGGTAACTTTTTTGCTCGTTTTTTTTCAAATATTGTATCTTGCAGCTACTTTCATTAAGAATACTCTTTAAAATTTTATCTAAGAAACGACTAACATTATGATGCTGATTTACTTCAAATTGTAGAACTTTTTTCATTTTATGAATTTGCTGTATTTGATTGTTCGACAGACAGTTTTCGAACTTTTCATTAAGTTTATGAACGCTTAAATGGAATGGGGTTGATTGATAAGATTCTAGCGTCAGCATGGCAAAGTACAGAGCATATACTTCATCAATTGTAAAAATAATAGGGGATAACAATCTATTTTTTAAGATACCGTAACGTCCATGTCTGCCATGCTCAGCAAAAATAGGCATACCCAATTGTTCTAATGAACTAATATCACGTAGAGCCGTACTTTTGGAAATATTGTATTTAGCCATTAGATCACTTAAATTAAAGTACTCCCGACTGTTCAAGTATCTAATCATGTCATTTAATCTTTCTGATTTCTTCATGTGAATCACCTCATCAAATTCTTCTTGGCGTAATTGCATCTCGATTTTGAATTGTGTTTGGACACCCTCTGAAAAGGAACCATATCCGCAATCATCTCACAACTTTAGAGGTGGGAGTCTTCTACTGAATGAAGATAAGGGTGTCATGTTTTGATACCTTTATATCTTAAAATAGAGTCAAGGTAATATCAATTGATAAGATATTTACCAAAAATGATTTTATACAGGGAGATTGATAATATGAGTACAACACTAGAAGTAGCTATTTTCTTATCCATGAACGGAAAAGCTAAAGAAGCGGTCGATTTTTACAAAAAGCATTTTAACGCAGAGGAATTGTTACTCGTTACCTATGAAGACATGGCAAAACGCGACAGCTCGTTGCAGATTACTGAGGAGAATAAACATTATATTACTCATTCCGTTTTAACAATCGGAAAAACAAAGGTTATGTTGGCAGAAGATACAATGGATGTATCAGAAAAATATGTAGTGGGGAACAACAGCTCACTGTGTATTCAAAGTGCGGACTTAGAAGAAATCGAACATTTTTACAAAAGCTTAACGACAGATAAGAGAGTTAGAATTATTGTTCCGTTATCAAATAATGTTTTTAGCAAAGCATACGGTATAATCGAAGATCCGTTTGGTATTCAAATACAATTAATGTTTGATGATAGATTACATTAACAAATGATATATTGTTTGTCGCTGTTCTTTTAACTAAATATGTGCAGAAAAGCTGGGGATGTTTACCCAGCTTTTTTGATCTACGTAAAAATATTTCTTTATAAAGTCCCACTCCATTACTTCAAGTACCTAAAAAAGCCACCAATAATGGCAGCTTTTAAATACCGTATTGACTTTTAAATTTAAAAATCTCATCAACAGCTTTGTGATACCCACCTGATTTTTGGAAGGATTCTTTAATATTTGCAACAGCTTTATGGATGGAAGGGGTGTTTAATACATGAACGGCAGCTTCATTTAATTGACTTGCCGTCAAGGTTTGCATTTGTAATTGAGTACCTGCTCCGATGTTGGTAACTTGCTCAGCAATTACTGGCTGATCCGCACTTAGTGGAATTACGATTAGCGGAACCCCGTTATAGAGAGCTTCATTTGTGCTGTTCATTCCACCATGTGTGATAAATAATTTTGTATATTTTAGCAACTCGGTTTGTGGAACATAAGTTTTTACAATGAAGTTTTCAGGAATCTCTCCCAATTCACTAAGTTGAGTTTGTCCCCCAATAGACATGACAACCGTATGCTCAGTATTCCCAAATGCCTTAAAACACAGCTTATAGAAATCGATGGCTTGATTTAAGACAGTACCGAGTGAAATGTAAATGGAGCTTTTTCCTTTGAGTGCTGTAAGGTCGAAGTCTTCTTGCGTTAAGCGTGAAGAGATAGAGGGACCTACAAATTTATAGGATTGGTCAAATGCTTCTCCAAAAGGTTGAAATTCCCTCGTTGTATAAACGATTGTCAGTGGTGCCGGGTTACAGAAAACTTCATAAGGTGAACTGATGTCAACACCATATTTTTCTTTGATTTTTGTTGTCAGGTTTAGAAAATCATCATTTATTCTTGTTAAAACTTCAGTTGGGACATTTTGTGAAAGATGTTCTAATGTTTGATCGAATGATAGTTTAGTCTCTGCAAAAGATGTGCATGAATTAATTGCCGGAAGCTTCAGGATTTTGGCAATTAGATGACCACAACCAAACATAGAATCGTGGATGATGTAATCAAAATGTTCTCCTTTAATTTGTTCAAGTACGCTAGGTATGACGATATCTGCAGTAAGTAAAAGTCCATTGATCCTTTCGAGCAAATGATTTCTTCCACCTGAAATAAAGGCTTTTATAAATTTTTGACCGTCAAACGTGCGCACAGTCGCTCCCGTCTTCTCAATACGTTCCCGAAAAGCTTCTATCGTAAAGAACACGACCTCTTCTCCTCGCGATATTAGCTCCTGCACAACGCCAATAGTTGGATTGATGTGTCCTTCTGATCCACCATTAATAAATAAAACACGTGCCAATTCTACCACTCCTTAAGTAAAGATATTTTCAAGATTGTGTAAGAGTAATGGATACTGTCACATATCATTGCTTAACTATGGTAAAACACCGTGAAAGCTTTTAGCAAGTTTAAGCATTTATCTTTTTTAGGTGAACAGCCAAGCACAACGCCGATTCCCACCTACAGTAGCGTAGTTTCTATTTTTTCAGATGGACGAGTAGCTAATTATGTACCGCAAGATTCGGATTCAGTTACTTATTGGAATGAAGCTAATGAAGTTTGGGTGGAAGATGCAAAATATGTACTGGACCAAGTGGAAAAGTTGGCCAAAGCCGATCCAGACCATCGTTTTACAGACCGTATGGATATGCCATAGGTATGTTTGGTCATTCATTCAGTGGTGCAACAGCTACTCAGATGGTAATGAGGGATTCTAGAATTAAAGCAGCTATCAATATGGATGGATTTCCATATGGCAAACGTCCAATTTCCGCGGGCGAGTTGAAGAAACCCTTTATGGTGATGACTGCCGATGAGGGCACAGGTACAGAGGGCTTCGGTGGATTAATAGAGGCAACTTTATCGAAGGATAAGGATGTTGCACAACATAAAAATTATTGGCTTCAAATTAAAAATATGACGCATATGGGTTTTTCTGATTTTTACTCGTTTTTACCGTTATATGAAAAGATGGATGGAGTCAATATACGAAGTGCTCACCACCTTATTAACGATTACTCACTAGATTTCTTCGATCACCATTTAAAACAACAGCCATTTAAGTTATTAGAGCAAACCATTGGTGATCACCCGGAATTTACTTTACAAGCAAATTGATGAAAAATGGATAGCCTGGAGCGAAATTTTGTATGTTAAGTAAAATCAAAACTAAAAAGCCGATTTCCTTTTCAAAGGAATCGACTTTTTTTGTCTTAGTTACTTGTTACATGTACTGTAAGCAAACAACCGGACTGCTAGAAGGAGCGCCAGTAAGACCATTATGAGTCCCGACCAGCCGAGATTCCCTATGGAGAAACTGCTGATTACCAGTCCCCCGATTGCCGAGCCGAGAGCGAAACCGAACTGGATAAACGAAGTATTGACGCTAAGAGCAATATCAGGTGAGTGTGGGACTAAGGAAACCAAGTACAACTGCTGTGCTGGTGAGGTCGCCCATGTGGCCACCATCCATATCATGATCAACGGGATGATAGCATAAATCAAGTCAACTGCCCAAGTTAGTAGCAGTAGCATTCCGGCTTGGACGGACAGACCAGTGTAGATCATGAACTTCGGTCCTTTTGTATCCGCAATCACTCCACCAAATTTGGAGCCGAAAAAACTACAAAGACCAAAGAGTAACAGAATGCCGGAAAGTGTAGCTACCGACAACTTGGCATTTGCTTGTAAGTATGGAGTAATGTAAGTAAACAGCGTAGAGTATCCTCCTATATAGAGCAGTGTAGTAGCAAGCGCAAGAACAATCTTTTTGTCTTTCAAAATTGACAGCTGCATTCCGAGTGTAATAGTTTTTTGCTGAAGATCCATTATCTAGTTCTCTGCTCTAGCTGACTTCAAAAATTGTTTTAGATGGTTATCTATCACGAGAGAATCCTGTTCGTTTTGTCCAATTCCAAAGCAATGTCCCCACTTAGATTCGATTGACCGAAAAACAGCATTAGACATATGTTTCACCTCATATGCATTATCCTCAGGAGGAAAAAACAAATCAGTCGATCCTGGCATAACAAGGGCATGAGCTGTGATCTTGTTTAATGCCTGTTCAAAATTTTTGTTGTCTTGAGGATTGGCACTAATATCCCCGTTGATCCCTGTACGGAGCATAGCAATTAAGTCGTTGGCATCAAAAGAAAGAAACACTTGATCCCAATAGTCTTCCAGATATGCCTTTAACGTCGAGTATCCCTCTACCTGATAGAGCTGCTCCAAATAATAAGCCTGAGAAAATCCCCAAGGTGCATAGGTGCGACCCATTGCGGCGAGTCCTGCTACAGGCTGATGGGAATAGAAACCTTCCTTCCAATTGGAGTCCGCTTGCAATGCTGCGATAAGTCCTTCAAAAACAACTTGCGCATGTGGTCTGGTCTTTGCTGTTCCGCCAAACGGTGCAATCCGCTCGACCATCTCAGGATAACTTGTTCCCCATTGAAAGGTTTGCAGCGCTCCGAGCGACCAGCCAACGACTAGAGCAATCTTTGTAATTCCAAATTTCTCGGTTATAAGCTGATGTTGTAGCCGAACATTATCATAAATCGTTATGAGCGGGAAATTTGCTCTGTCGAAAGGGGCTGGTGTATTGCTTGGGGAGGAAGAAAGACCATTCCCAAACATATTAGGCACAATAATAAAGAATTTGTCTGGATCGAGAGCTTTACCAGGTCCAATCAACCACTCATTATCAGTGTGCTGACCAGCAAACCAGGTAGGGTAGACAATTACATTTGACTTGGTGGAATTTAAAGCTCCATAGGTTTTATAGGCAAGAAAGGCTTGAGACAACTTTTCGCCCGATTGCAGCACGACATCTCCCAGTGAATAAATTTCGTAATCTTTCATTATGTGATTCTCCTTCGTTATACAAGATTTGGTGTTGAAGCTTGATTTTTACTTTACGGTACTGTTACCATCAAATCAACGAAACGTTTTTGACCATAATATTCAATTTTTTTGAATGAAGAGGTGCTGTCTCAATGGAAATTCGCCAACTTAAAACATTTTGGACGCTTGCTTCCACACGCAGTTTTAGCCGTACTGCCGAAGTATTGAACTATGTTCCGTCTACTGTAACCATGCAAATTAAGGCTTTAGAGGAAGAATTGGGGGTTAAGCTGCTGGATCGCTTAGGCAAGAGTGTTGTTTTAACAGATGCAGGCCAGCAATTGTTACCCTATGCCAACAAAATTTTAAATGATATAGAGGAGGCTCGGTATGTCTCAAGTCAAAGCGGTGAATTAACTGGTACGGTTATAATCGGTGCAGACGAAGTGCTCTGTACATACCGGCTACCTGCATTGCTCCGGCTTTTTCGCGAACGATATCCGCACGTTCGTCTTTTATTTAGGCCCTTGTCTAGTGACAATTTGAAACAAAGTCTGAGAGAAGGAAATGTTGATGTGATCTTTATGCTGGATGAACCTGTCATATCTACGGATCTTCATACAGAGCTTTTAATGGACGAACCATTTCTTATGGTAGTTTCACCTGACCATCCATTAGCGACACGCTCTACATTAAGCATAGAAGATTTTAATAGAGAGCAAATTCTATTAAGTGAAAAAGGTTGCTCTTATCGGACTTTCTTCTATCGAACGTTACTGAGGAAGGGGGCCGACAGCTTAACGGAACTAGAGTTTAATAGTGTAGAGGCCATTAAACAATGCGCAATGGTTGGGCTCGGCATTGCCTTACTACCTGAAATGGCGATAAAGGAAGAGATGGAGCGGGGAGAACTGATCGCTTTACCATGGGATTTATCTGAAATACGATTTGCTACTCAAATGCTGTGGCATCAAGAGAAATGGATATCACCATCAATGAAGGTCTTTATCGAATTGGCAAGAAGTGTACTAAAATAGAGTCAAGTTAATAGCATATTTAATATCCCCGAATGTATGGGCGCAAACGATTCATACCACCGCACCGTAGTTAAATCGGATAGAAGAGGCAAAGGTCGAATCGGGGTTCATTTAAAACCTTGAATCGACCGTTTTTCGGAAGTGTGTAGGGCTCGATGTTGAAATTAGTTCATGATAGAATTTGAGATGATTGCTACCTCAAAAACGTCAATGGGATATAGGGAAATTCAGAAAACTTACCTGAAATTCTGTTGGGGCTTATATGCCGTGGCGTTATTAATATCAATTTAATATATTATTAAAGATTTACTTGGTAGCAATAAGAGCTTTAATAATTTCGTTCCAGTAGTCTTTATAAGTTTTTTTCTTTTTATTTTCTATCTGTTCTGACTGAATAATCTTTTCCTTTTTAGCGTTTTTTGTTAGGCTCTTCACTGAAAATTCTCCTTTTAAATGTGCTTTGTATGCAATGTCTAACGGTCAAAAAGCTGAATTCGATATGTATCCTACCAATCTTATGTTTTTTCAGTATTTAAATGTTTAAAACATTTATTAAAAATTCCACGTAAGATCTAAAAAAGGCAGGTTTTTAGCAGAAATCGTATCACGGAAGTTCCTTAGTATAAAATCTTTGGTTAATGATCTCTGTGTTCGCAATCTGAGTCATTTTTATCCCGCATTAACGGGCAGTAAGATTCCCACTTCAAGATTTAAGTGAAATAAAAAATATAAGTGGGAGATCAACTGCCCGTAAAAGCCCGATCGGTTCAACTAACAATCAATGGGGGAGGAAACCCCCACTGATTGATGTTTCACTTTATTTCCTATACATATTTTCAATACTTATATTAAATTATAAACATTTAAATTTTCATCGAAATATGGATTACATTTCTTGCTTCTCTAAACTAGAAACAGATGAGGAGAAGGTCACTAAAGTCTTCTGCCTTACATCAGTACTCATGTCTCGAGCTGAAAGGGGCTGACCTCTGCAGCGACAGCAACACACGACCGAGTGACCAACATCATGCTATTGCCGCTGCCGCTTCGCTTTCGCGCAGATAAAACCCTTTTGCTGTCGCTTCGCTTTCGCACAAACAAAACACGTTGCTGCTGACGCAACGCTTTCGCGCAAAAAACATCTGTTGGCCCAAAGCCTCCGGACGCAATTATGCCTCGGCATAATTGATATGTGCTTTGTGTATGTAACGTTTAACGGTCAAAAAACTTAATTCCGCACAATTTAAACGCATCTGAATACGGAGTATATCCTACTAATCTTTTTGTTTCTTCAATATTTAAACGTTTAAAACGATTATCAGATATACCATGTAAGATTGAAAAGGGAGGCAGGTTTTTAGCTGAAATCGTTTTTAGAAGAAGATCACTAAAATCTTCTGGACTTATATACGCACTCATGTCTCGAGCTGAAAGTGGCTGACCCTCAGGCTTGTAATCGTCATAAGCACCAATACGGATAGCGATACTTTGCAACTGTTTCTCATAAGCAAAATAAGATGCAAGTGCTTCAACGAAACATTTGCTAACCCCATACATATTCTTTGGTCTAACGAGTGATGATTCGGTTACTTGGAAGTCTAGTGGATATCCTTCAACTGTTTGAGCACTTGAAGCAGCTATGACTCTTGTTACACCGTTATCCGATGCGGCTTTAAATATATTGTATGAACCTTTGATATGACTCTCTAATAAAGAAGTATAAAAATCTGCATCTGGAGAAGGATCTCCTGCTAAATGAATAACAATATCTATGTTTTTACATGCTTCCTGACAATCTTCTAAGCTAGAAACATCTAGATATGTAACTTCATGATCTGGCGACTTTTTAAATTTTTCTAATGGAGATAAATTAATGTCTGCCAATCTTAATTGATAGCTTGTTTGCTTCATTAAAGTATTGGTTATCTGTTGACCAATCTTTCCAGCAGCTCCTGTAATTAAAATTTTCTGTGCCATGATAAACGCTCCTTTACGTTTTTATTAAATAAAAACAATGTTTTACCTAAGCTTGTTCTGATTATAAGTATATGTTTGTCATTAATACAGCGAATAATTATAATGAAGTACATGAAAAAATTTCTTGGGGTGTCGACGATGAGTTTAGTAAAGTATGAAATTTTTAGTAAAGCGGCAGAGGTAAATAGCTTTACGAAAACCGCGGAGGAATTAGGATTAACGCAATCTGCTGTAAGTCATGCCATTACAAGTTTAGAAAAAGAGTTTAACTTTCCTTTATTTATTCGTAACAACTCTGCAATTAAGCTAACTCAAAATGGGAAGGATCTATTAATCACGATTCGAGAGATTCTATATTATAACGATATGTTAAAGCAGGAAGTAAACGCTATTAACGGATTGAATAAAGGGACGGTAAAGGTAGGGGTATTTAGTAGTATATCTACAAACTGGATACCTTATATTATCAAAGAAATGGAGAAGCGATATCCTGATATAGAAATACAACTAATAGAAGGAAATTATGCCGAGATAGAAAAATGGTTATTAGATAGTGAAGTGGATTGTGGTTTTGTTAATAACAAAACTACCTCTTTACATTCATTCGATATTGTAAAGTTAAAGACTGAGCCACTTTTATGTGTAGTATCAAAGCAATCACCTTTACATAGCAACAAACATCTATCGGTGGAAGATATAGAAAATGCTCCTTTCATCATGCCAACTTATCAGTGCTTTGACGATATACAACTATTTTTTAAAGAGAACAATATCCAGCCAAATATTCGATTCGAGAATATGAACGAAAATTCTATTTTTTCTATGGTTGAAAATAATTTAGGTATTAGCATTTTACCGGAAATGATCATCCCCAAAGGATTGGATACCATAAAGGTCATACCACTTGAATTAGAGCAAACTCGAACGATTGGATTAGCCATCAGAACGCCTATTTCACCAGCAGTTAAAAAATTCGCTGAGATAACGGAGAAATGGGTAAAAATGCGGGGCTTTAATTAAATATCTTTATTAAAAATGAATCAGCTTTAACAAGCCTTGTTACATAAAAAGTGTCGCAAGGCTTTTATTTTACCATTTTTCAAAAACTATTCTTTGAAGATTCTTTCAAAATCTTATTTGGCATTTTTTTACACTTATAAAAATACTTGAGCTTCGCACGGTGTGAAGCTTTATAATACTACTAAATCGTCCTAAGTGTCTTTTTAAGGTGAAAGTCGTGAAAAAATGCTTAGCCGAAAAAATAAAGAATGCGAGAGAATGATTAAATAATTACAATTTTGAAGTAAATGTTTACTAGAATTAGGTAAATGAACTATGGAGAAAAAATTAGAAAAACAAAATGGTTAGAAAATAATAGGGTAAATATGGTATTTTTAAATATAATTTCAATTATAGGGGGAATGAGTATGTTTTCACAAACGATAACTGACTATTGGAAGTCGCAATTTTTAAACGGAGACGTTATCTACAACGATGAAAACTTTACGGTCACCATCAACCCTGACCTGAGCGAAGACAGTCGGGTCATGGTGCTGGAAACTGCTGACGGTCGGATTTTGGCAGTCTTGACGCCTGAGATGGCCAAAAAGTTAGATCTTTCTAAAGAACAAGAACTGTCAGAGCTGATTTTCCGCCAGAAATTAAATGAAGCAGGCGTCACATTGCATGGCGCAGATTATCTTTTTTATTTTTCAGAAGCAGAAAAGAACGTCTTGCTGCAAGAAGACCTGGAAGGTACATTGCGCCAATTAACAGAACGAGATGATGCAATTTTCTCAGAGTTCGAGTCTTCCGCTTCTGAACAAGACTTGGAGGACGCTTATGTAGAGTTGGATCACTGGGCAGTGTTCGGCTCTTTTGAGCAAGATCGCTTGGTCTGCGCTGCTAGCATGTATCCTTGGGAAGAAGATTTGCAAATTACGGATCTTGGCGTACTGACTCTTCCATCTTTTAGGGGAAAAGGTCATGCTCGCAAAGTGGTACGTTCAATCTGCAAGTACGCTTATGAGCAGGGATACGAACCGCAGTATAGATGCCAGCTCGATAACGAAGCTTCAACATTCTTAGCTAAAGCAGCTGGCTTGACGCTGCTTGGAAAGTGGGATGTAATTTCCCCTGACTGCACTGTTGGGGAGTCCGAGTAGGATAGGAGCGGGTTTATAATTGTTGCGCCCATTCTTTCATTAAAAAAACAGACCGATTTTTTCTATGCTAAGAAAAAATCGGTATTTAATTTTGAGAAACTTTTCACTTAATCGAAATCCTGATCCAGATAAACAGTCGTCGTCTCATTTTGCCTCTGTGCCTCAAAATCAAACCTAATACGAAAAATTATCATTCTATACTCATTTACAAGAGAAGAGTATCATCTGGCATTATCTATTTAACTAAATGGTATAATATGGTTAAGTGGTTAAAATAAGATAATGTGAAACATCATAAAAAATTTGCAGCAAGATAGGAGACTAAAATGTACACAATTGGGCAAGTAGCTAATTTTTTAGGTGTATCTAGAGATACCTTGAAATTTTACGAGGAAAAGGAATTAGTAAAGCCAAAGCAAAATATTGAGAATGGGTATAGAAAATACAATCATTTTGATATTTATGATATAACAACAGTAAATTTCTATAGGGAAATTGATATTGAAATTAAAAAAATCCAAGAATTAAGAAAGAGTAAAAGTATTGATGGCATTCAATCATTATTAGAAGAAAAAGAACAAGAAGTTTTATTGGAAATAGAATATAAAAAACTTCTATTGAAAAAGATTCAACTAGTAAAAGAAGATTGTAAGAAAATCAAACAATTTTTAGGAAAGTACATAGTTAAGGAATTGAAACCTTTAGCAATAAAAGGAGAAATAGAACATTTTACTGCGTATGAAGAATATGACACTTTAAAAAAGAATGCAGAGAGCTTAAAAAAAGCAGTTACGCTCACCTCTTTAAGAAGAGTCATCCAATTCAATGATATAGGTATTATAAATGATAAGTTTATAATTGTAAGAAAAGTGGAAGACCTTGATGAAGAAATAGAAGGTGAAATTTTATCTCATCCAAAATGTATTTATACAATTATTGAAGATGGAAGATGGTCAACTGGTGGAAAAAGTATTGATCAACACGTGGAAGCGAATTTAAGAAAGTTTGCAATAGAAAAAGGATATGAACTGTTGGGACAAGTTTATATAAATCTATTACTGACAACTTATGAAGATGGTCTTGAACGTGTATTTTTAGAGATTTATGTACCTATCGAGTGATCCTATTGTTTCCCTCCTCATTGCTAAAGAGGCGTACGTTACTCAACATAATTTCATGAAGGAAGAGCCATTTATTTAATAGCTCTTCCTTTTTTTTGAATTTGATGCTTGAAAACTTGGAAGTCATAGTGTACTATTTAGCTAGTACACTATGACACGATGTGTATGAGATGGATCTTATTTTAGATAAAATCATTTTATTGTAAGCACACGAGGATGTAGAGATGATTTGATATGGTATGAATAAGGATGCTGGCAACAGATGAATGGATGGTCAGCAATTAATTCAACAATTGAATACCGATTTATTAAAGGGAGTGAAAGCTTTAACAATTTTTAAAAATCTGGGATTAAGAAGGAGACTAAAATGAAAAGATTTACTTTATATTTATTAATGGCATTCACTGTTGTATTGATGTGTGCTTGTTCAAACGATACAACGACTAACGAAGAGAGCAATGAAGAAAGCGATAAAGAAAGTAAGGAAAACTCTGTTAGCAATGTACCTGTTAAAATTCCAGACGATCTATTTGTTTCTACTAAAAAGAATGAAACTATTAGTGAAGATGAAATGAAAACAAGTATCAAAAAGTATATGGATTATAGCCATGTAATCGATAAAGAAATGGAAACAATTGTTTATAAAGATGAGGATGCTACTGAATCGGATCAGAAAAAATTAAATGAATTAATGGATCAAGGGAAAAAGAATGATGCGAATTTCAATGATTTTATAAGTAATAATAGTATCCCAGATGATTATAAAGAACCTTCAAAGACAATTTATGAATTTGTTTCATCAATCAGGGCAACTTTAACACAATTTGATGAGGAAATTGTTGGAGCGGTTGAAAATGGTAGTTTGACAGAAATAACAGATTTTGCTTCAGAGCATTTTACTAAAGCGAACGGAAGGCAGCAACTAAAAATCGAAAAATTTTTGGACGAGAAAAAAATTAAAACTACATATTTCGATGAATAGAAAGAATATTTTTTACCCTTCATTGTTTTTGAAGGGTATTTTTTTGTCGAAATTTTAATGGTATAAGTATTGACCTGTGAGTAACCCCTAGGTTTAAGCTTTAGATATTCTAAGTTTGAAGCGGGGAATGTGTATGTTTAGAGAAAAGAAACTTAAAAAACCAGTAGCGAGCTTTATTGTACTAACCAATATTATTTTTTTGCCACTTTTTTGTCTTGTAGGAGCCATCAGCATGTTAGGATTTCCTTCGTGGGTTATTGATGTAATGTTTTGCATATCAGCATGGTCTTCCACCTTTGCTTTTGTAATTCTATTTAAAAAAATCTATCCAGGGCAAAGTTTTATCCAATTTGTAAAAGATAAATTCAACAATAAACTTAAATTTTCTGTGATTCTTACTACGATTATGATTCAAACCTTGATATTTTTGATGATTTTGTATTTCGTATCGAAAAATAGTGACGTAGATTCTATTTTTACTGTTTCTTCATGGGGAATGCTGATTTACTTCTTTTTTAAAAGCCTTCTTTCTGGACCACTAGGAGAGGAACTAGGGTGGAGAGGTTTCGCTCAACTTGAGCTTCAAAAGAAGAATTCACCATTAAAAGCTTCGATTATTATTGGATTTTGGTGGGGGATGTGGCATCTGCCCATATGGTTTACTACAGGGCTTGTAGGAATCGATTTAATCAAATATATTCTATTCTTTATGATAGCAATCATGTCTACTAAAATCGTCATGACAGCGTGTTATAACTTAAATCAGAATTTAATCATCCCCATCATCATCCACCAATTCTTTAACTTTTTTATTGGCATAATAAACGGAAACTTACTCGATTTAATTATGTATAACGCCATTTTTTATTTTGGGGTAGCTGTTTTAATCATCATTATCAACCCAAACAACGTATTGTATGGAAAGGAAGAAACAACAGAAGGCGAGTACCTAAAATCAACATCGTATTCAAAATAAGGCCCATCATATTAACATGAAGTGGATTTATATTTTGATTAGAATTTACATAATATTTCTAAACAGGAGGATATTTTGCAAAACATCAAGAAGATTATAATTGCTACAAATAGGCAAATTGAATACGGAGGAACATTAGATGAAAAGAGAAAATTTGGTTGTCGTCTCCTTATCTGATTTTGAACCAGAGATTGGTCGATGGATATGGTGTTTGGAAGATGTTCGGCGTACGCTTATCAAAAAAGTATCAGACATAAGTCAGCAACAGCTTGATGCCAAATTAAACAGTCACTCACACTCAATCGGATCGTTGTTATATCATATCGCTTTAATTGAGGCAGACTGGCTCTATGAAGAGGTACTTGGGGGGGAATGGAGTACAGAGATTCGTTCCTTATTCCCTCAAGAAGACCGTAATGAGGATGGTATGTTGAGTCACGTAATGGGGCAAAGTTTAGACGAACATTTACACCGTTTGCAATGTGTACGTAATGAACTGCTTTTCCATTTTCGTTCTATGGACTTAGAGGATTGGCATGAATCTAGAAAACTCCCTCATTACGATGTCACACCAGAATAGGTTATTTACCATCTCCTCGAACACGAATCCCATCATAGAGGACAGATCTTTCAGATGCTGTCCGTTTTAAAGAGAGAAAGTTAGCCGCTATCTTAAGAAAATGGTTGATGATCACCTCAAAATCAACATACAGACACAAATATTGAAGTGGCAACAATTCGATGCTATTATAGATATGTAAAGTCTCTAATTGAGGTGAAAAATAGTATGAAATATTCTAAAGCTACAAATTATGCACTACACACAATGCTTTTTCTTGCAAAGGAAGCACCGAATAAACCAGTTGGTGTCCAACCATTAGCAGAGATGCAAAATGTTTCTCCTACGTATTTGTCTAAAATCCTTACGAAGTTAGTAAAAGAGGGAATGATCAATTCTGTATCAGGTGCCAATGGAGGATATACTCTTAGTCATAACTGGGAGGATATTTCATTTTTAGATATCATCCATGCAATTGAAGGTAAATCGTCTTTATTTGATTGCTGTTTATATGACGATCCTAATTGTGTCATAAAAGAAGTAATGTTATCTGCTGAAGAAAAACTGGAGAATGAGTTAAAAAACAGCAAAATATCAGATCTTGTGAAAAAATAGTAGTGGATGTATCGTCCACCATTATTTTTTGATTAATCGTGGATATGGAGAGTCTTTTAAGTCTGTGATTAATTCGACTAGTAGCTTAGAAGGAATTTTTAATCTCAATTTGAGCCTTGAAGGCATGTTGTGTAGCGAAACAACATGTACTCTACACAATTTATGGAGGACTGTTACATGATGGAATTATTTGATTGTGCAATTATCGGTGCAGGTGGCGCTGGATTAAACGCTAGTGTGATTTTAGGAAGATCTCGTAAAAAAGTCGCGTTATTTGATAATGGAACAAATCGGAATCGTGTGACGCAGGAATCACATGGATTTCTGACACGAGATGGCATTAAACCGGCTGAGTTTAAAGAAGTAGCTTTGAATGATGTGAAAAAATACCCGTCAGTTCATTATTATCAAAACACGGTTACGAATATTACGAAACAATCAAATGGATTTTTTAAAATTGAGACGTTAGAAGAAGTTGAATATGTTGCTGAGAGAATAATATTGGCAACAGGGGTTCAAGAGGAATTTCCATCAATTCCAGATATTCGAACAGATTATGGGAAAAGTTTATTCAGCTGCCCAACTTGTGATGGATGGGAATTAAGAGATCAACCGCTAATTATTATTTCTGAAAATGAAGAACAAACACTTTTTAAAGGAAAGCTTGTTTATAACTGGTCAGAGGATTTAGTGATTGCCACAAATGGTCATGAACTTTCTGCTCCGACATTGAATGAACTTCAAAGAAAAGGTATAACCGTCATTACGGAGCCTATTAAAAATCTACATGGTGAGGATGGTTATTTAAACAAAATAGTGTTTAGTTCAGGACTTGAAATTGAAAGAACGGGAGGCTTTATAGTACCTAATTTTATACGTCCAAATCAATTTGCAGAGCAACTTAGTTGTCAATTAAATGAAAATGGTAGCATGGTTGTGGACGAGGCGGGCCGAACGTCACAGGAAAATGTTTATGCAGCGGGGGAGACAGCTAAATTAGGCCAGTCTTCATTAATTGTCGCTGCTGCTGAAGGATATAAAGTGGCGATGGCAGTTGTATTT
This sequence comes from Lysinibacillus sp. NPDC056232, assembly GCF_042267565.1. Taxonomy (NCBI): domain Bacteria; kingdom Bacillati; phylum Bacillota; class Bacilli; order Caryophanales; family Bacillaceae; genus Lysinibacillus; species Lysinibacillus sp. NPDC056232. Next base: position 23,740 of record NZ_JBHJTF010000014.1, read on the forward strand.
GATAGTACAATTTAAAAAAATTTTTGCTTAATTACGGATATTAAAGGTCTTTAATGTGTGATAAAGGAGAGAGAGTAGGGTCTAATAATAATTTAAAGCATATTATAACTTCAAGATTATTTTCTATTTTCAAAAAGGAGGAAAAGAATAATGTCAATTGTTCAGGTAACAACAAAGGAAGAATTAAGAGACCACTTAAAAACTAAAAAGATTGTGTTAATAAATTTTTGGGCTGAGTGGTGTGGCCCGTGTAAAATGTTCAAAGAGGTGCTTAAAGAACTTAATAAGGAATTCAGTGGTAAGGTGAAAATAATAAGGGTGAATGTTGAAAAAAGCTCAGAAATTGCAGCGGAATATAAGGTAATGGGAATTCCTCATTCTCGATTGATTATTCATAATAAATTACGTGAACCAATTATTGGATATGTGCCATTTGAAAAACTTAAGCAAATGATCGGATTATGATTCGATAAACAGCTGAAAGACAATTTTGGATGAACATCTAAAAAAATGATAGTACAGCATGTTCCGAAGAAGCTCTCATGAAGCCAGACAAGCAAAAGATTAATCTTCTTGCTTGTCTGGCTTGATTGCTAAATATAATGAGAAACTAATGGCAACGAACATAATCGTAGAAAATATAATCGAAAACGTGGCTGTATAGTAGATGGATGTAATCAATAGGATAAGAGAACTAATGATCATGACAACCCGTAGTAATATATCTGTTTTTTCACTTGGATTAAAAAAATCTTGAAGAATTGCAAATAAATACGATACTCCGAAAAATATTATATATTCATAAACAAAAACAGGCTTCACATCCGGAATTCCGAAATAAATTAATTCAATAATTAAAATGAGCGGTGGTATATATGTTATATATTTGCTAAAGGAATTCGTCAAAATATCACTCCTTTTTTTGTTAATATATTAACATATATTGTAAAAAGCAAATAATTCGGTGGAGCAGATGACCATTCCAATAGGGTGCTATTCTGTTCCTTTTAAAAAGGCACAATTGCTGCTTTTTCTAGCGTGTATGAAGTCTTTTCGAATTCCGGGAAGATTGCGCTTGTATCATTAGAAGTACCGTCATAAATAAAACAGGGGGATATTTCCTCCCAACATGAAAGTGGTAGACCGTTGATACATAAATGTTTGTAGTAGAATGTTAGTCAAATATGATTTTTTCAATCTGTTTTGATTATATACCAGCTCGTGTTATAATGAGTAACTTAAGGTAATTAAGACTTTTCCTTATAACTGAACGGATGCCATGAAAGCCTCCGCATAGAGATAAAATATAGAGGTGTAAAAGATTGAATAAAAAATGGACGATTGAAAAAATTAAAGAATTTGTTGAGAATAATTCGGAAAGTAAGTTACTAACGACGGAATATCACGGTTTTTCTCAAAAGTTACTATTTAAATGTGCGTGTGGTAGTAAATTTGAAAAAACATTTACAAAGTTTAAAAATAAACATCAACGTAAATGTGACGTCTGCCAACCGCCAAAAGAGTCACGCTAATCAATGATAAACGAAGTGTTTAAATGAACTAGCAATATAATAAAAGTTCAATGATTACAGCTACAAAGAATATTTTAAAAGTGAGTAGGAGAACAAACATGATAGAGATCAAAATATCTCCATTAAGTGATGGAGAATTCAATAGAGGGGTATTTGCAACGTGTGATATCAAAAAAGGACAGCTTTTACACGAAGCCCCTGTCATTGCTTATCCAAATGAACAACACCAATACATTGAGCAAACGTTACTCGCTGATTACGCTTTTGAGTATGGGATCGGTCGAACTGCTATCCTTCTTGGTTATGGTATGTTGTTTAACCATTCTTATGAACCTAATGCAACTTATGAGATTAATTTTAAAAACCAAACTTTTGACTTCTTTGCTTATACGGATATTAAAGCCGGAGATGAAATTCTAATCAATTATAATGGCGACGTTGATGACAAAGATCCACTATGGTTTGATCAGGAATAAAAAGGATTTAAAATAAATCAGGGCGTTGATCCAAAAAGGGTAAAGTCACTTAATCAAACTAGTTTAACTTAGTAAATGCAGTTTGATTAAGTCTGATTTATCAAGGTTTTAAGCAATCCTCAAATAAACTGTGTTAAATAAAATTAACTCAAAAAAATAATTATGTGAGCAAATGTGTGAGCATTTTGGTTAGCAAGTGATCTGTTTTAAATTGCTAAAGTAAATTTAACTTGCTGTTTTCAGAAAGATCGTTGTTCAATAAGGTGAAAAATAAAAACAGGGTTGAATTCTACAATTTGTAGAACTCAATCCTGTTTTTTTAAAAAGGCTGTTTTCTAAAAGATTGTTTTGATATTTCGCAAACCGAGTTTTTAACTAAAGCACTCAGTTAGTTTAAATATGATTTCTCATAAATTCTTGGATATTCGTAATAAGTAGTGGATTACCTTACTTATTATTTTCCTCATATTGTCCATTAGTTTGCTGTAGCGTGCGAGGACTTATGTTAAATATTAACTACCTTTAAATTTTGGACGGTATATTAAAAAATATTTAATAGTATATGCTTTTTACAGAAAACCCTATATATGGTACATTTGAATGTGTTAAATTATTTCCAAAAAATATACATAAAAAGGGGACTTAAGAATGTCAAAAATTCCGATTACTTTAAAGTGGATGATTGCTATCGCTAGTATTATTATCGGTATTATTATTATCCTTACTTCATTTTACTTTTTAAAAGACCACCAATATTATAGATGGATAAAATGGACAGGTAACATTTTATTTTTTGCAGGGATTATATTAACGCCATTTGCTAAAAAATCTAATGAAGAAATGTAAAAAACTAGATAAATTTATTTAATAGGCTGTCTATGGACAGTCTGTTTTTATCCCTGTCCAACGTCCCCCTTACTGCACTTTTTCTTTCAGATATTCATTCAACATAGCGATGAAACCACTGAATTTGCTTAAAAAGCATCTGAATAAAGGTGCTTTTTGTTTTTTCTTAATGCTTCAACTGTGAAATAGTTAGATTTTTGACAAGCTGAAATAAGCATTTGCTCTACCCGATTTTCAAATGCCAAGTTCTTATGTACCTCAAGCCAACGATACCAGTAGAGGTAACTATTCAAATAATATGTACCAACGCCTTGAATTCGTTCCATCCATCCTAATCCCCGATAGCCACATCAGAAAGAACTTAATTTTGATAGCAATATTAAAAGTTCCCGATACGGCAGTCAAAGATGGTATACCAAGACATATATAATACCATTAAAAGTGGAAACGTCATTTTCGGTAATCTAGAACGTATGCAGAGAAAACTAGAACGTATGCAGAGAAAACTAGAACGTATGAGAAAGAAAGGTGTTAAGAATGGCTAGTATCAACCGAGAAGAGCAAATAAGGCACTTACACGAGGAACGTAAACGTAAGACAAAAGAAAAGGTTGAAAACGCCATTAAACGGCTTACTAAGGATTCTAAGGTATTAATTTCAACAGTGTAGCAAAAGAAGCTGGCGTAACGAAAGCGACCTTATATAATCATTCTGATATTCGAGAACGCATAGAATTTTTAAGAGATCAACAAGAAAAAGCATATAGTAATGCAAGAGTTAAGCGAGACGAAGCAAATCAAGACGCTATGAATGCTTCTCTTAGACGGAGAATTAAGAAATTGGAAGAAAGAATTGAAGAGTTGGAAGATGAAAACAAAAAATTACGTAAAACAGAAAGTACGGAACTAGCAGATTATATGAAAAATTTATAACAAAGGCTATTGTAGTAAAACATTGTTACATAGATCATAAAAAAGAGACAGCAATCGCTGTCTCTTACTAAACTACCGCACCCCGTTAGTTGAATAGGGTAGAAAGCTATATAAGGACTTACTTCTGAATATTTTTTAATGAAACCCCTTCTGTTGTTACAAGAAAGGTTAATGTAATAGGACCTTCAGGTGGGTTAAAAGGACCTGTATACGTATCATATTTTACTTTCACTGTAAAATCATACTGAGAATATCCACCAGTTAATCGTTTAATTTCTAATATTTCTACATCCCAAAGTGCATAACTACGACTTGGATATTCCTTATTAATTACTTTCCTTGCATACGGGTCTAATAACACCAATAATACATCATAAAAATCGGAATGTATTTCTTCAGCACTGACATTCTCTGGTATCTGTGGTCTTTTCCAAGTTAAAACAGATGTTAAACTAATTAATAACAATAAAAATATTACTGATATCTTTTTCATCTAATCACCTACCTTTTTAAAAGGTAGTATTTGCTTTAGGTAAAGCAATATTCTTGTTCAACTTCTTCGTTAGTCAATAAGAAAAAAGAGCTGCATACGCAACTCAACGATCTTTAAGTAAAGCACCCCTTTAGTTTAATAAGAACAGCGACGCTTCTTCCACAATAGCGCCCGATTGTTGAAGATCGTTATTGAACTAAAGCCCCCGTTAGTTGAATAACATAACTTCCAATTTGAATCAATAATCAATTGAATTGGCTATATGCTCATTTTGTGTATTCTAATGTTTTTAAGGTATGATAAAATAATATTAAATAAAGTATAATTGGTGTAAATTATAAATTTAGGGAATTTAAGGAGTGTGATTCAAATTTTAATCTCTTTATTCATAGTGTTTACAATTTTGTTTATAATGGCTTTCTTTCTAACTTATAAACGCTCTTGGAGCTTAAATTTAATTATTTGGGGAGTTTTCTCTGTACTAATTTTTTCACCTATAATCAGCTTTTTTCTTATAACAATACCTCAGTATGTGACAGGAAACTCTTGGGCAGGGTTAATTGGTATGTATACTTTTCCACTTCTAGAAGTAATTTCACTTCTTATGTTTATAATTGGATGTATAGGTTATATAATAAAGAAAAAAACAATTGAGAAATCGGAAGACAGCGTCGGTTAAAAAAAGATAGTAAAGCAGAAATGTTGTTTAAACTAACATTCCTGCTTTTTTTTGTATTAAAATATCGCAGAATTTAATTGATTTCGCTTGATACAATTTATCTTTATACATATACGTAATTTGAATATCCCCTATACTAACAACTTTCTCACTTTTGTTTAGCTATTTACAAAATCCTTAACCATAAATATCCCTGTTAGCATTTTCCTTACGCAGTTTTAAATCAATACTGAAGGAAAACCAAAGTTCTTATTCAACTAATCTGCCCCGTTAGTTGGATAAAAGTTATTTCTTCTTTCTTGTTTGAATGTATTTTTCCGTCAATAATCCCGCATTAAACACCGATAAAATCATAATGAAAAAAAATATTACCCGAACGGTCGGATCCCTCTTGTCAGCAATAAACTCAATACTAGAAAAATTAACATAAACAAAGCCAAAAGCAACAAATATAGATAAGAAAAATTGCCCTTTTAAAGACTTAATCATAAAGTGCCCCCTATAAATAATTGAACTATCCTGCGTTAGTTTAAGAAAAAAGTGCTACCCCTAGACTTGAAGTAAAGCACCCCTTTTTGTTCAATATTTTACATATATTAACTTATTCAACGCATTCGCAAAAAAACCTCTTATTCAACTAAACTGCCTCGTTAGTTGAGTAAGACAAGGTAGAACAACAATCGTTAAGAACAAAATCATATAAAAAAAGACCAATCATATTTTATATATATAATATGATTGGTCTTTTTATTTATATACGTTTGAAGGTTGTCACCCTAAGATAACTAACGGATGCAGTTTTATTTTTTTCTAAACAGTGTATCCCCAAGTGGGATTCCAACCACAACAACCAAAACCGTTAGAATTACCAGGGCTCTAAAAATAAAATACGCAGCTTGATCGAACATCGTATCTCTCCTTCTTTTCTTAATAATTCCTACCTTATATTCTGTAATTATCCAACTCCTATTGAAGAGTCAAACTAAACTAATAAAGCACAAAATCATTGTGCTTTTAATAATATAGTTTACTTCATTACAACGTATGTATGCAGTCGTCACTTTTTATATTTTGTGATCTTCAACAATATGGCGTGATTGTTTAATAAGCTTCGCTGTTCTTCTTAAACTCCCATGAAAGAACTTAATCATCTTTCATTTTCTGTGGTGAAGAGCAGATTTTTGCGCTTCATGGATGGCTAACGGGTGCTTTACTTGAAGATCATTGAGTTGCATAGGCAGCTCTTTTTTCTTTATTGAAATAACGGAGCAGTTTAGTTGAATGAGGAAAAAATTACATATTTAAAATAAGGCAATACATTCTTAAGAATTGATAGGTCAAATATTCTATGGAAAGAATTTAGAACGAAGGCGTTTCTACAACAAATGAAGACGTTTTTTTACTAACCGAACAGTTTAATTAAGAGGAAGGTATAATCAAGAATATGAGGAATACGAGGTGAAAAGTAATGTATCAATTCCAACACGAGGTACAAAGAAAAGAAAAGATATTTAAGGTATATGTCATTTTATTTATTATATCGGTATTGATAAATGTAGTTTTATTCTTTGTAGATGGTAGTATCCTTCGTGGAATAATTAGTCTTTTATTTTTTTCTATTGTTCTTCTCTATGGTTTACGAAAGAAAGTCTGGGCGGGATTTAGCTAAACACGTTATAAAATGAAAAGAATAAAATAATTTAAAAAAGCATTCAGGGAACAGTTCACCCTTGAATGCTTTTTCACTTCTTTTATTTAGAGTGGATTTCCTGTACAGGTCCAATCTGGCCATCTATAAGCCTGACTTTAATTCCGTGGGGAAGGGCGTCGAATTTGGTGAAAATATCCTAAACGATATCTCAGGTAATCTTCCCTTTTTCGATCCTTTTTTAACAATATCAACAGCTTTGCCTGGTAATATGTCTTCCCGATATTGTCCGTAAATTAGACACCCATTTTTCTACGGGTATTGCTTGTTTTTTTCGTTTGCTGGCTTTTCATTTTTTTTGTTGAAAGGTCGGCATTCTTTTTTCCTTTATAAGAAGAGGAATGGTTCTTTTTGTTTTCAAGCTGCTGTTTCACTGCCTCTTGCAGGCTGATTTTTTTTTTGGGTACTTCAGAATGATTATTCTCGGTCATAGGAAATGCTCCTTTTTGAATATGATTGTTAGTCTAGTATAATCTATTTTCTATCATTTGTGAAACTTTCCACTTTAACTTACAAAAAGTGAAGACGCTTTTTTACTAACGGAGCAGGTTACATCAAGAAGGAAAAAGTAATAAAGTATTGAATTTATATACAATACAATTAAGTTTTTTAGTTGTGTAAGGAGGGAAAACAATGCTTAAACAAATAATTCAAAATTGGAATCAGTATTGTAGAGATGAAAATTTTGTTGGCATAGGTTCTACAAGAAAAGTATATAGAGTTTTGGATTTTGTAATAAAAGTACATTTGCATCCAATCGGTTATAAACAATCAAAAAATGAATTAGAAATTTACACTTCAATGGCTGATAAAGGTTTCGCCACGTTACTCGCTCAGACATACTACGTTGATGAATTCATATCTGTGCAAAAATATTACAAACCTTTAGAACTAAAGGATAATCATTCGTATGAGGTAAAGGTTGAAGAATACCGACGCTTGATCCCTAATTTGTTTGATGAGGTTTTACAAATATTAGATAAAAACTTCGACTGTTTTGATTTAAAAGACAGTAGTAATTACGGTTTAAACAATGAGAGTAAACTTGTTTTTACCGATTATGGTATGACAAAGAGTTTATATGAAAAAGAGTGGGTTCCATTAGCCGAAGAGGGCATACTTCCGCAAATACATTTTGACTTTTGCAGCGTTTGTGGATTAGAAAAGGAACTTCGTATGTATGGAGATAATGACAAAGACAAATGTTGTTATGATTGTGGTAAGGAATAAGGAGAATCAGTATGCCGGAAAGTTTATGAAATATTGTACAAACTAACGGAGCCGTTACTTCAAGAAGAGGACATTGTGTTTAATGACATTTTTTTGGATATACAGGACATGCTCTCATAACGAGAGGTATTGTATGTTAAAAAAGATACTGATTATTGCTGGAATATTTATAGTGGGAATAGCATTATTGAACCTGTTAATTAAATCCTCAGTAGCTGATACTGCTGTTGCAAATAAAGAGAAACAAAAACCTTTAAGTACAAAAGAAGAACAAGAGATATCTACATTGAACAGGGTAACTGAGGCGTCATCTTTTTTGGTTCCACTGATTAAATTCATTATAAAAAAAATTACCCTATAAGAGAGGCTTTTTATTAAGTGTCTATCTTATAGGGTACATTTTATTTTCAATCAAACTGTATTTCAAACCAACAGAAAGTGGCCTAGATAGTTGTCAAGGTCTCTGTTTTATGTAGCTGATTTTTTTAGAAATGATATGCAGATAAGGGCTGCTTACGCACTCCCGAAACTATCGGACAATGATAGAAAGTACGTGTTTTTATTCACATATTAAAATTTGACGTAAAAACGATTGCTTTTTAGCAATGCATCGATCTGCTATAACAAAACCTGCATCTTCTATCATGTCATCGATTGTTTCAATCGTAACGACAACCACCTTATCAGCAATGCGTCGAGCATGTTTTAGAATATCAAATTGATCTTCGGTTGATATATGCGTAAATAAGTTATAGGGTAAATCAATGATAGCGACATCATAATGTTCCTTAACTTCGGAGATTGGACCTAATGTAATGTTGCCTGTTAACCCAAAATAAGTGATGTTTTTTCTGGAGCCCTGGCAAACATTGTAATTAATATCTCGCCCTTCAATATTAATTCCCATAGAAAGGGCTTCAATTACTACTGTCCCTATACCACAACAAGGGTCGATTGCACGAATATTTTGAGGCTGGGGAACGGCGATATTCGCAACAGTACGAGCTACTCTAGTACTAAGTGCCGTTGAATAACTGTTTGGTTTGTGTAAATGATTATGCCAAATGGATTCACTCTTCATATGCTTCCCAAAATACCATATGCCATCTATTAAAATAAGACCAAATACAATTTCAGGCTCATTTAGGTCTGGTTCGCCCTCCATGCACAATCCTACCTCACGTTCTATCAATCGACGCTCTGGAAGATGAATTTTCTTCTCTTCACCTATATCCATACTATTTAAACAAACTACTTTATAAGTTGCTTCCTTTACTGTTAAATCCTTCACCAATGTCTTGATGTTCTCTATGCTGTTTTCTTCATATAGCACTTCAAGTCTGTCTTGCATAAAAGGGCTACGACTTGGATCGATTTTAATAGGGCTTATTATATAGTTTGATTGGGAATCGAGATTAAAAAAAGAACGCATCTCCATTCTGCACAGATCATATTCATCAACATGATGTACATATGTGTATATAAATTTACTGTTATTTTGTTCGTTATTCAATTGATTATCATCCTTTTAAGTTGTTGTTCACTTGATTTCACTAACGCTCATAAAAAACAAATGAAGTTGTTTATTTGGTAATCGTATCATAGGTGACTCTATCAAGCCACTCGATATCAATATCGATTCACAATTATGTCGAGGCATAATTAACTAGAGGGAATAGTGGAAATAATCTGCAAGAAGAAATAATATAAAAATAGACATCTATTCATTACAACAGGTCGAATTTTATGTTCCACACAAATACAGGAGGGTGTTAAATGGTTGTAAAAGAAGACGTTTTAAATAGAAAGGGAGCTAGAAAGGCTAGCGATATCCCAAGTGAAGTTTTAACGTTATTGAATCAAGGGAAAATAGAGAGTGTTAATTTAACAGAGTGGCAAGCGGTTCACCATATTACTTTAGTAAAAAATGTTCTACCATCCATAGGGCTAGAAGAAAAATTAGAATTTATACGAACGGAGATAGAGAACCAAAAAGTCGAAACGGGAATGAAGGCTATACGTTTAATTGGGAGCTTATTAGATACAGTCATGATAGATGAAAGTGCTACTAAAAAAGAGGATTTAATCAAAAAATGCTCTCATCATGTATCGGATAGTGTCCGATGTTGGGCAGCGTTTATGAATAAAAACAACGATTATTCTTTAGAAGAGAAATTGTTGTATATCCGTTCTTTCGCAGCAGATCATCATTTTGGTGTCCGAGAAATTGCATGGATGTCAATTAGGGAGGACCTTTCAGCAAATATTGAGCATAGTGTAGATTTGTTAACGGAATGGGCGACAAGTGAAGATGAAAACATTCGTAGGTTTAGTTTAGAATCAATCCGTCCTCGCGGAGTATGGACAAAGCATATAGAAATATTAAAGGAAGAACCGCAAATCGCACTTCCTATTCTACATTTACTTAAATCAGATCCGTCAAAGTATGTTCAAGATTCTGTCGGCAACTGGCTAAATGATGCTAGCAAAACTCAACCAGAGTGGGTAAAAAACCTTTGTGATGAATGGCAAAAAGAATCTCCAACCAAGGCAACTGAGAGAATCATTAAAAAGGCTCAAAGAACAATAATAAAAAGTTAATTGGTTATATATGATAAAACCATCCTTTTAATTCTAAAAAAAGGATGGTTCTTTTAACTTTAATCTCTATTTTATTTTCCAAAAGGATGTTCAAGATAAGGACCCTTCACTGTAATTCTCATGAGCTGAGTAGCCATAAATTTTGGTGAATAAGGCATATCGTTTTCTAACCACCAAACAATTACCTCGAGAAAGGCAGCAGCAAAATATCTGACAGCCAATTCACGAGGAACTGTGAGCTTTTTATCATCAGGCTGCGTAAAGTTTATCCCATTTGAGATAAAATCGATGATGATTTTCTTCAAGCCTGAAAAGAAATAAGGAATGTCTTTTTCAGTTAAAAACACTTTATATAACTTGCTATTTAAAGAAATTTGCTCGAATAAATGCATAAATGTATCGTGCGGCTCATCTGCATCTTTTGAAAAATCAAATTCCACCTTGTCCTCGAATGTAACGTTAAGATTGTTCAGTAAGTCATTTAATATTTCCTTTGTACTTTGATAGAGAAGATCGAGCTTATCGCTATAATGTAGATAAAAGGTAGCACGATTTAAGGTCGCTCGCTCTGTAATATCCTGTACAGTAATCTTTTCATAGCCTCTTTCGTCAATTAATTCCACAAGTGCGTCTCTTAATAGTTGGCGCGTCCTCATAACCCGAGGGTCCATTTTCTGTTTCTTATTCGACATTTTTAAGCTCCTTGTCTTATTTTTGCTATTTTTACAACACTGGCTATAAGTTCGTTGATAAAGCGTCGAATCTATGAAATGTGTTGTTTGCCCTTTTTATGAGTATTGATATACTTATATTAACGACACGATGTCGAGAATACAACTAGTTGTTAATATGTTCATGAATTAGTCGTTTTATTAAATGGAATAGATACCTAACAAATATAGAGAGGAAGTTTTAAAATGGGTCGTTTAAATGGAAAAGTAGCTATTATTACAGGGGCAGCAATGGGGATGGGTGCTTCTGAAGCAAAATTATTTGCTCAAGAAGGGGCAAAAGTTATCGCTACAGATGTTCAAATCGAGCCATTGAATCAATTAGTAAAGGAAATAAAAGAAAGTGGCGGGGATGCTATAGGGATCCAGCATGATGTGACATCTGAAGATGCTTGGAAATCCGTCATTGCCGAAGCAGTGAAGACATATGGTAAAGTCGATGTACTTGTGAACAATGCTGGTGTTTCTTCACCCAAAACGATTGCCAACATGGAAATGGATGAATGGAATAAAATAATGGACATTAACTTAAATGGCTGCATTATTGGTATGAAATATGTGATTCCTGAAATGCAAAAAGCAGGCGGGGGCTCTATTATCAATATTTCTTCCATTGGCGGTATTGTTGGTATGGCAGGTACAAGTCCATACACAGCGGCTAAAGGGGCACTTCGCGTACTATCAAAATCAGCTGCAGTTGAATACGGAAAAGATAAAATCCGTATAAATTCCGTACATCCAGGTATCATCGTAACACCAATGACAGCACCAACGATGGAAGAAGGAGGCGCCCTTCCTTTCTATAAAACGTATACACAGCTTCCATACTTTGGTGAACCAGAAGATGTAGCCTATGGCGTTGTATTTTTAGCATCTGACGAATCACGCTTTATGACAGGTGCAGAATTAGTTATTGATGGTGGTTGGACAGCTATTTAATAAAGAGCAATTAAACTTGAGATAAAAAACTAGGTTTCACATAGTATGTGAGCCTAGTTTTTTTGTTATTACATGCGGAAGTAGAAAAATTTCAATTGAAAAAGGAAGTGAATACGCAAATAGATTCTGGTGTGAAACAAAAAAATAAGTAAGCTAAAGAAATGACTAGATAGAGAATAGTTAGGGTAGCGGACCTTAATATTTATGGTAGGATAAAGATAAAAAGGGGTTTTATCCCTCGTTGTTTACAGGCGCAGAAAACGATGCTTGGATTGTATTAAAATCGTTTTAAATACTATTATCTGTATCTACCATTTGCAAAAGACGTAGATAATATCTTTTGTATAGACCTTGATTCAAAACAATTGGTTCTTATCTATTTAGATCTAGGAGAAGTGACTAACAGATTGGGGCTTTTTTGGCACAAAAGTTTTTTCTTCCTAAATTCCGTAATTACTCCTAAGGAAGTTTACTAAAGTACAAATCATAAGTAATGAAAGGGTATTCATTCAAAAGTCATATTTCGAATTTTAATAGCGAAAAAAAGGATAATACATAAAAATTCAAAAAAATTATTGACTCTATTTTTAATGTGTGATAAAAATGATAGTATCAATTCGGAAAATTAATATTTGGGCAATGATAGGATTAAGTAGTGAAAATCTCCCTTTTTCAGAGAGCTGGTGGTTGGTGCGAATCAGTATATAGATGATCATGAATTTCGACCTGGAGCATCTTTCATAAATCACACATGTTGTGAGGAAGTGGAAGACGGTAGTGAATACCGTTATCAAATAAAGTGGTGAAGAATTTTTTCACAACTAGGGTGGTACCGCGATATATATCGTCCCTACGTATTTACGTAGGGACGTTTTTTATTTAGGACTTATTCTTGTTGTATTTTCATAACTAGGGTGGTACCGCGATATTATATCGTCCCTACGTATTTACGTAGGGACGTTTTTTATTAAGGCTTTCCTCTTGTTATATCTTCATAACTAGGGTGGTACCGCGATATTTAATCGTCCCTACGTATTTGCGTAGGGACGTTTTTTATTAAGGTTTTATTCTTGTTATATCTTCATAACTAGGGTGGTACCGCGATATTTTTATCGTCCCTACGTTTTCGTAGGGACGCTTTTTATTTGAAAAGAAGTGATTGTAGGAGAAAGGAGTCCCGATAGACCAATATGAATAAAAACCGAATTGTCATAAACAAAGAAATAGAAGAAGAGAGGAGATAAAGAGATGGAATCACAGCAATGGACATCGAAATTAGGTTTCATTTTAGCCGCAGCAGGCTCGGCAATAGGTCTTGGTGCAATTTGGAAGTTCCCGTATATGGCCGGTATTGGAGGTGGCGGTGCGTTCTTCCTTATTTTTATCGGTTTTACTTTATTAATTGGTTTACCGTTATTATTGGCGGAATTTGTAGTTGGAAGAAGTACACAAAAAGAGGCTGTTGATGCATATAGAACTATTGCCCCTAAGACGCTATGGCCGTGGGTCGGAAAATTAGGGATTGCCACATGTTTCATCTTGCTTTCATTCTACAGTGTTGTAGGAGGATGGATTTTATTATATTTATGGAATGCAATTACAGGTAGACTATGGGAAGGTAATGGCGCGTACGAAGCCACTTTTGATGAAATCATTTCTAATCCATTTTTAGCGGTTGGATCACAGCTATTATTTATTCTACTTACTATTTTTATCGTAAGTAAAGGTGTACAAAACGGTGTTGAAAAAGTGAATAAATATTTCATGCCAGCACTGTTTATTTTATTTTTTGTATTAATTATTCGTGCTCTTACATTAGATGGAGCTGGAGAAGGGGTGCGCTTCTTCTTACAGCCTGATTTCTCACGTGTAACATCTGAAATTATTTTATATGCGATGGGTCAATCGTTCTTCTCATTATCTGTCGGAGTAGGGGTTATGGTAACGTATAGCTCATACTTACCGAAAGAAGAAAGTTTACCACGTTCCGCATTTTCTATCGTCGGTTTGACGCTTGTGATTACATTACTTGCAGGGCTTGCTATTTTCCCGGTAGTGTTCGCATTTGGAATGGAACCATCTCAAGGGCCAGGTCTATTATTTATTGTCTTGCCAGCGATTTTCAGTAAAATGGCATTCGGAAAATTATTCTTCATTATTTTCTTGTTACTATTTTTCTTTGCAACGATAACATCAGCCATTTCCATGTTGGAAATTAGCGTGGCCTCTTTAACGACAAAAGGTAAAGGGAAACGCGAAAAAATGGCATTGATTGTCGGATTACTAATCTTTGTTGTAGGGATTCCATCGGCGCTTTCATTTGGCGTATTAAGTGATGTGAAATTTTTTTGAAAAACAGTTTTTGATTTCGCAGACTATGCAGTAAGTAATGTTCTTATGCCACTCGGTGTATTATTAGTTGCGATCTTCGTACCGTTTAAAATGAAGAAAGATGTACTAATGAAAGAGCTGGGTGTAAGTAAAAATAAAGGCTATAAATTATTTGTATTATGGTTATTCTTACTTCGCTATATAGCACCCATTGCAATTATTATCGTATTTTTAAATGTAATTGGCGTGATTTAACATACAAAAGGCCCTAGCATATCGTTATGTTAGGGCCTTTCGCTATAAATTATCTGTTCTGCACTGAACAAAGTAAACGTAATGTAACTCCGGAATATATAATAAAAGTTGATTTTGGAGTTGTTTTTATTTACTTAACTTTTTTTCGCACTAGAAATTTTGATTTTAACCGCCACCCCAAAACTGTTCAGGTCCAAGAGGAAAGTGATCGGGTCAGCCGAAGAACTGCTCAGGTCCCCGCCTAAGAATACAGTCCTCCACGAAATAAAAGCACAAACCCACGCAAATCAAAGCAATACCCGCGTAAAACAGATAAAAAAACCAAAAAAAGAATAGCTTGACATCATTCATAAATAGCACAAACATCACAATTTTTTCAGCATATCATAATGGAGAAAGCGTTTTCTTCAATTAATATAGAAGAAAGTCACTACAATTCAATCAAGTTTGCTGCAAAATACTTTGTTACAAATGCTAAAGATAAGTATGTACAAAAGTGTTCTTGATTAAGGTACATTTCGTCACTTGGTTTTATTACGATACAAAGAGAGAAAGGGCATGAAAATCAGATTCAGATAGTCATTTCCGAAGAGTTTCGATCTGTAGTTGTTGTAATAAAAATCAACATCTTGCTGTTGAAGTGATACACCTTTATACAATCAAAATTGCTCATCTTGATATCCATATGTAAATTCGTATAGACGTGGTTTGTTTTGTCATGTCAGATATACCATTAAAAATTCTGTAAATTAGATGAATTCAGCTAGTTCAGACGAATATTTGTGCGAATATAGAGAATTTACGAAAAAAATTTGCAAAAACCTTAACTATTTCATACGAAATCCGTATAATAAATCAAACAGTGCGAAAATTGTCCATTTTCTATCGACCGTAAATTGCGTGAATTTTTTAAATTGTATTGACGTGGAGAAGGATAATTTGTACACTGTGTACAATCAATTGTTTTTTGGAGGAATACATTCAATTTAAAAAGTTAGGATTTGATGGTTATGATCGTATGTAAATTTGGTGGAACATCTGTAGCAAATGCAGAACAAATTCAAAAAGTAGCAAACATTGTAAAATCTAATCCGGCACGTAAAATCGTAGCCGTTTCTGCACCAGGGAAGCGCTCTGGTGACGATATAAAGGTAACTGATTTATTAATTAATTTAGCAATGGCAGTATTAAAAAATGAAGAAATTGAGGAAGAATTGCAAATCGTTGTGAATCGCTTTATGGCGATTGCGGATGGTTTGGAGTTAGATTATACAATTTGTGATGTGATCGCTGAAGATTTACGTGAACGTGTACAAGGTGATAAATCGAATAAGGAATTATTTATCGACAGCATCAAAGCGGCAGGGGAAGACAATAATGCGAAGCTAATCGCTGCTTATTTTAATTCCATCGGTATGCCGGCACGCTACGTAAGTCCAAAAGAAGGTTTGGTTGTCAATGATTTACCTGAACGCACGTATGCATTACCAGAGGCTTATGCCAATTTAGCACCTCTAAAATATACCAAGGAAATTATTGTATTTCCAGGTTTCTTCGGTTACACTAAAGCGGGCATACTGCGTACATTTGACCGCGGTGGCTCTGATATTACAGGCTCTATTTTAGCAGCTGCTGTTGAAGCAGAGCTTTATGAAAACTTTACGGATGTGGACTGTGTATTCTCAGCTAATCCGAAAGTTGTGAATGATCCAGTGGAAATTAAAGAAATTACGTATCGCGAAATGCGCGAATTATCCTATGCAGGCTTTTCGGTTTTCCATGATGAAGCGTTAATGCCTGTCTACAAGATTGGGGTGCCCGTTAACATAAAAAATACAAATAATCCATCAGCCCCAGGTACTCGTATCGTACCAAGACGCTCTGTTACAGGACGTCCAGTTACAGGTATCTCGGCAGACAGTGGCTTTTCAACTTTATATGTGTCAAAATATTTGATGAATCGTGAAGTAGGCTTTGGACGTAAGCTTCTACAAATTTTAGAAGATGAAAATATTTCATATGAACACACACCGTCTGGTTTAGACGATATTTCTGTCATTATGCGTTCAAATCAAATTACATTTGAAAATGAAGAACGAATTCTTTCTCGTGTGAAAAATGAATTAAATGCCGATGATGTGCAAATGCGTCATGGTTTTTCTATGATCGTAATAGTAGGCGAAGGCATGCGTAATAACACAGGTCTAGCGGCACGTGCTGCAACTGCGATTTCTAAAACAGGTGCAAATATAGAGATGATTAATCAAGGTTCATCTGAAGTCAGTCTAGTATTCGGTGTGCAACAAGAATTTGAAAACCAAATTCTACAAGCACTTTATGAGGAATTTTTTGCACGTGTGAGAGTGTAGGGAAATGTTAATTAGTGGGGATGTTTTATCCCCGCGGATTAATAGTCTTCACTAATCGAGCATTTACGGGCAGTTATACTTCGTAAAATACATGGGTGGGGTTCTTGTACCTAACGCTTCATTTTTGGTAATACTGCTCGTTAATGCGGGGAAAACGCTAATCCTTGAATTGGATTAGTGTTTTCTTTTTGACGAGAATACGGTAAAATCGAGGGCGTACAAGATTGGAGGTTTTTCTTTTGAAAAAATTATCGATTGGTATGTTGCTATCAATGATTGGCATACTATTTGTTTGTTTAACGATCATGGATATTTTACCGTCCTCGACTAAAACAATGAAAATTGTCTATATCGGTATTGGTTGGGTATTTATTATTGCGGGATCCGTTATTCGTTTTAAAACGTTAAAACAAAGACAATAACGGAATATCTCGAAATTGAATTGTGATAATCCGCGAATTTATGATACAATTTCAAAAAAATAAATAATTTGAGTATTATGAAGTTGCGATGCTGTGCAAAAATTCAAAAGGTTTAAATTGGGGAACGATGATTAATTTAAGAATGAACAGTGCAAATTCTTCTTTGTAAGAATTTGTTTTTTTATTTTCTGAATAGGAGGCGAGATCATGCCAGTACTTCGCAAGGACGATATTCATATTTCTGACCATTATGTTGCCGTCCAAACAGATTCGCCGATGAAGGTCGTATCCTCAGCCGTACATAATCCGGGCTTTGGCTTTTATACACATTTGATGAATCGTTCAGTGCCCTATACGTATGATGAACGAAAACCACAGATAGAATTACAACGATTTTTACAGTCTGAGGGCTTTCCCATTGGCAATACGGTGGCGATGATGACGGCTGTCTATGCCCGGTATGCAACAATCCGTGAGTTTACATATGAAGGGATTCATCTTGTTATCATGATTACAGCTGGTCTTGGCAATGCCGTCGATATTACGCGTGCCTTTCATCGTCAGGAACAGTATCATGCGGGGACTATTAATACGTGGGTACTAATAAATGGGAGATTGTCGGATGAAGCTTTATTTCAGGCAATGATTTCTACGACAGAGGCAAAGGTCAAGGCACTTATTGATGAGGACATCACAGATCCAACAACAGGTACACAAGCTACAGGTACTTCAACGGATAGCTTGTTGATTGCTTCGACAGAGGAAGGCGACTACCATCAATATGCAGGGCCGATTACGATGCTTGGAAAAGTCATTGGCCACGGTGTTTATGAAACGATGCGAGAGGCCATTCAAAAATACAAAAAAGATAAAGAGGAGAATCCGTTATGATGTCACTGGTGATTGCCTGTATCATTGGGCTTGTTTTTGATTTACTAGTGGGTGATCCTCCTAAAATGCCTCATCCAGTACGCTGGATTGGAAAGCTCATTCAATCTCAAACAGAGTTATGGAATAAAGGAAGAATGAGAAAGTTTCGTGGCATGGTGATGGCGCTCGCTGTAGTTGGCACAACGATGTTTGTTGTGACGGCTATTTTACTTCTAAGCTATCAGGTTAGCCCGCTATTTTGCATAGTAGTAGAGGGCTTACTAATTGGGATTGGACTAGCACAGCGTAGTTTGAAGGAAGCGGCGATGGCTGTCTATGAACCGCTCGTTAAAGGTGATTTTGCTGAAGCTCGTGTGAAGCTTTCTTGGATAGTTGGTCGTGATACGGAGAAGCTTGACGAGGATGAGATTGTTCGTGGTGTTGTGGAGACGGTCTCAGAAAATACGAGTGATGGCGTAACAGCTCCGTTATTTTATGCCTTTTTATTTGGCGCAATAGGGTTATGGGGCTATAAAGCCGTCAATACGTTAGACTCTATGATTGGCTATAAAAACGAAAAATATAAAGATTTTGGTATGTTTGCTGCGAAGCTAGACGATGTACTAAATTTTATTCCTAGTCGATTAACTGGTCTACTGATGGTGCTAGGGACGAAAAATGAAACGAATGCATCTCTCGGGAAGCGCTTAAAACGGTGGGCACAGGATGCGAAAAAGCATCCAAGTCCTAATAGTGGTTATTTAGAGGCAGCTACAGCTGTTCAATTAGGTGTACAACTTGGTGGAAAAAATACATATCAGGGTGTCGTTTCTTATCGAGCAATAATGGGCGAGAAATTAGTTCCATTAACAAAAGAGCATATCGCAACGTCTGTGATTCATATGCGCATTGCGACCTTGCTCTTTACGTTAGTCATGTTATCAATGGAGGTGTTAATTTTTGCAATTACCTAATCACGGAGCAAATCCGCAAAATGTTTATCATCAGCTAGGGCTTGTTATGCCTGAAGAGGTGTATGATTTTAGTGAAAATGTGAATTCCGCAGGGCCGCCTCCGTTTGTTGAGGCACGTTGGCGGACATTTTATCCGCTTATTCAACGTTATCCAGATCCGGACGGTGAGCCGTTTTTATCAAAGGTGACAGCTTTTCATGCTGTGCAGAAAGATTCTATATTACTAGGTAATGGTGCATCCGAGCTTTTTAGTGTTCTCGTTAGACGCTACGCCAATAAACGTGTTATTATCGTACATCCTACTTTTTCAGAATATGAACGAACATTAACAGCAGTAGGCGCTGAAATTGTGCCGATTATTGTTGAGGATATTGTTCACTACACATTGCCGTTGGAGCGTCTGAAGCGTGAAATGGTGAACGCAGATGCTTTATATATTTGTACTCCGAACAATCCGACGGGAGTGCTGCCAAAGAAAGAAGAGCTTCTCGAATTAATCTCTCACGGTGCAAAGGTCAATTGTGAGCTTGTCATTGATGAGGCATTTATTGACTGGGTAGATGAAGCCTATTCATTAATCCAGCATGTGGCAGAAAATCCTCATCTGATCATCGTTCGTTCGATGACAAAAATGTATGCGATTCCAGGATTACGCCTAGGCTATTTAGTGGCGAGCCCAGTAGTTGTTGCTGATCTAAAGTCTATCCTACCGCATTGGAACTTGAATGCCTTTGCCCTCGTTATCGGTACAGGCTGTTTAGATGAGCATGTATATTGTGAGCAAGCTATTGCCTATGCTAAAAATCAACGGGAAGCGCTGCAGAGCTATTTACAAGAAAATGGTTGTCAGGTGACAAATAGTGTAACGAATTATGTATGTTTTGCATTACCGAAAAATCAGCAAGCAGATACATTTTTTACATATTGTTTATCAAAAGGCGTCGTGCTGCGGCATACAAAAAACTTTATGGGCTTAAATGGTGAATGGTTCCGTATTGGGATTAAAGATATTGTAGCCATGACGTATTTACAGAATTGTTTACAGGCGTGGTTTAACGCAAATTAGGGGTGACAAAGGTGACGACTTTTTATTTAATAAGACATGGTGAAACGATGTGGAATAAAGAGCAGCGACTACAGGGATGGCTAGATTCGCCGTTATCCGAAAAGGGCATTTTACATGCAGAAAAACTTCGAGATCATTTGAAAAATTGCTCTTTTACAGCGGCAATTAGCAGTTCAAGTGGTCGTGCTAAGGAAACCATGCAAATTCTTCTAGCTGATCAACTGCTTCCACTTTATTATGAGGATAATTTACGGGAGATTTTTTTAGGAGATTGGCAAGGGAAAACAGTCGAGGACATCATGACTTCTCATCCTGATTATGAATTATATACCGATAATCCTGGACAATTCGTCGCAACTCATACGGAAAGCTTTGGTACGGTAACAGAACGAGCGATGTTTACGTTAAAGAAAATTGCAGAAAAATATCCAGAGAATAATGTGTTAATTGTGTCCCACGCTGTAACGATTAAATGTATTATTAACGCTATTTTAGGGCGAAGCGTCGATCAGCTGTGGGCAGAGCCATTTATTCATGGTACAAGTGTAACGATTATTGAACAAGCCCGGCAACAATGGCTCGTTAAAGAAATCGGTAACATTCAACATTTACAATAGGAGGCGTAACCATTGCCACTAATTTTCATTACTGGGGGAGTACGCAGTGGTAAATCCCACTTTGCTGAAAAAGCGGCTGTTACTCACTATCAAACAGAGTTTATGCAAGCACAACGACTTATTTATATTGCTTCCGGTGTAGCGTTGGATCGTGAAATGGAGAAGCGGATCATACGACATCAGGCAGACAGACAAGCACAAAATATCGAGTGGCTGACGA
Source organism: Lysinibacillus sp. NPDC056232 (assembly GCF_042267565.1). Taxonomy (NCBI): domain Bacteria; kingdom Bacillati; phylum Bacillota; class Bacilli; order Caryophanales; family Bacillaceae; genus Lysinibacillus; species Lysinibacillus sp. NPDC056232. Next base: position 45,031 of record NZ_JBHJTF010000014.1, read on the forward strand.
TAGAAGCACCTTATGCAATCGCAGATACCCTGTATAAACTGACCGATGGAGATGTCGTGTTATGGGACTGTGTTACGACATGGCTAACAAATGCGTTTTACGAGGGTTTTGACACAGGAACTCCATGTGTGGAGCAGCCCGGCTGTTTAGAAAAGAAGCTTGAGGTTTTAAAAAAGGCGGTAAGGACGTTACTTGAGAAAAGAGTGACGTTTTTTATCGTCTCGAACGAATTATTCGATGAGCCTCCATATACGAACGAGGAAGTAGAATTATACCGACAAATCCTTGGGGAATTACATCAATGGTTCGTGTCCATAGCAGATGAGGCGTATGAAATAAACTATGGTGTCGTAAAGAAATGGAAATAATGAATGACGCTTTGAAAATAAAAAGAAGGTGGCAAGACGATGAAAAATTTCTGGCATAGCATACAACTTGCATTTCAATTTTTTACAGTTTTGCCGGTACATAAAGAAATTCCTTTAACGAAGGCAACGATTACAGGGATGTTCGCCTTTTTACCGTGGATAGGGGCACTCATGGGTACCGTAGTGGCAGCGGTGATCTATGGTTTAACGGAATGGACGGCAAGCAGTGAGGTCTTGCTTTCTTTTGTGATTATCGCATTATTTGCCTTATTTACTGGTGGTTTACATTTAGACGGTTTTATTGATATGGGGGATGCGTATTTTTCCTACCGAGATCGTGAGAAGCGGCTTGAAATTTTAGATGATCCACGTGTTGGTGCATTTGGTGTGCTTTCAGTGCTATTTTTAGTCCTTGGTAAATTTGTCATACTTCACGAATTATTCGTACAGCATAAGTTAGCACTGTGGATGCTTGTGTTTATTCCGTTATGTACACGAGTAGGTATGAGCTTTTATTTTATGTCACTCAAGTGCTCAAAGGAAAAGGGGCTTGCCTACTTTTTTAAAACACATATTAAGCCGGGTTTACTTATTTGCTTTATGTTTTTAACATTAGTTGTAGCATACAGTAGCTTGTTGTTTGTAACGGGCTTCACACTGGTTCCATTCGTGTTGATGGCTGTATTAGCGATTGCCTTTTTAGTCTTTCGGCAATTTACTGTGCGCAACTTTGGTGGTGTTTCGGGAGATTTACTCGGGGCATCAATTGAAGGAATGGAGGTTGTACTGTGGGTGACGTTGTTACTGTGCACTTAATGAGACATGCACCAACAAAGGAAAATTTGGAGAAGCGTTATATCGGCTGGACAGATTCTTCATTAGCTGATGCATCTTTACTTACTATTGTAGATCAAGATGTCACGAAGGTGTATGGTAGTGATTTACTGCGCTGTAGGGAAACAGCTGCCCATTATTTTCCGAATGCAACATACGTGTCTGATAGGAGATTTCGAGAGTCGAATTTCGGAGATTTTGAAGGGCTCACATATGAGGACTTACAATCCAATCGTCGTTATTGTGCATGGTTAGATGATCCTGTACAGTCACCGCCTCCAAGGGGAGAAGGCTTTGATGTCTTTTGTGCACGTGTTAAGGAAGGGTTCACAGTATTACCAAAAGGGGAGGATGTTTATCATCTCGTTGTCCATGGTGGCGTAATTCGAGCACTTCTCGTAGCCTTTGCACCGACTGAGCAACCTTTTTGGTCCTATCAAACACCGCATGATAAAATGTTTTCTTTAACGTTTACAAGAAAGGCTTGGGAGGAGGGAGCAAGATGCATGTCTTTATCGGAGGAGCCTATAGTGGAAAAACCGACTATGTTATGAAATTACTTGCAGGTCAAAACGTTGAGCTAGTGGATGGCACTCTACCTGATAGCACTCCAACCTGTGATGTACTAGTTATTAAAAACATAGAGAAGTGGCTCGTAACACAAGATCTTGAGGATGATGAGCCCCTTGTCAGAAATATTTTGACAAGACTAAAGACACTTGAAGAAAATTGTGCTTTGTATATAATAGTGACCGATATGGGACGTGGCGTTGTTCCAATGGAAAAACAGGCACGATTGTTGCGTGATACATGTGGGCGTTTGTACCAGGCATTATTTGCTGAAGCCGAACAAGTCGTACGCATTTGGTACGGCATTGGGGAACAAATCAAATGATATAGATTTGAAAAATTTAGAAGGCTTTTCATTAAAAATGTTTGGGTTGATGATTGTTAAAACCTACGCTATGTATATAAGTTGATTGGAGTGGAGGCTGGGTGACTCCTTGGGAATCAGCTATAGAGGAACGAAGGCTAAAACCATCACGTCCTGTGATAACGCCTTCGTGACCAACCTCGTGTTGGCCCGAGACCCTGGAGCGAGCAAAACGAGTGAAGCGGCTCATCGGACGCCCCCAGGAAGCTTTGCTCTGTGCGAAAGCGAAGCGACAGCAATTGTTTTATCTGTGCGAAAGCGAAGCGACAGCAACAACAAAGCACCCAGCCGGAACGGAAATCAACCACAAGTTATAATGTATAGCCAAATATTATAGGAAAGAGGAAATAGGATGGATCGACAAAGATTAATGAAATTGACGCTCACTGCCATGGTAGCAGCAATTTGTGCAGTGGGTGCAGTCATTAAAATTCCAACATTTATTTCAACTGCAGCGCTTGATTCTGCACCTGCATTGTTGAGCGTTGTATTTTTATCTCCAGTATTAGCTGGGGTTGCGGGAGTCATTGGGCATTTTATCTCAGCCTTAACTACTGGCTTCCCTCTAGGGCCACTACATATTATTATCGCGGTAGAAATGTTTATTGTTGTATGGATCTTTGGGGTAATGCATAAAAAAGGAATGCATTTCTGGAAATGGCCTGTGGCACTTATATTAAATGGCGTTGTGGCACCTTTACCATTTTACTTTATCATTAGTCCGGCATTTTACTGGGCGTCACTGACTAGTCTTCCATTGGCAACACTCGTAAATCTGGTGATCGTTGCAATTGTGATGCCAATTCTCTCTAAGGTGTTTGTGCGTAAGGAAGGTCGAGTACATTGAGAAATGCAATAAAAATAGGTGAGCTGTTTGCTACAACAGATAATGCCGCAGCAATTGGCGAAAAACCACAAGATGTTGTGTCTGCCCCAGACAAACTAACGGCATACTTAACGGCGCGTGTTACTTTTTTAGAGCAGCTTGCTGCAAATGCTTTACCAAGACATATTTTACTTGCTAATTTTTCAGGGGATGCTGCATGGTCTCGTTATATTGCAGGCATTCAGCAGGTTTTTGATGAGGTGAGTCTTATTTGTCCGCCAATAGACGGTAGCACAGAGTCCAATATGCCGACTTTACAATCAGGTTTGTCTATAACGATGCTTGGTGAGCAGCAGAAACGCACAGTAACTAAGTATGAGCAGCTAAGTTGGTACACATATGGGATGCCGCTTGTAGGCAATGAAATCCTTGCACAGCCTGAAAATGTCGCACAGCTACAACCTATTTTTCAAGCGTGGAAAGAGGGAATCGTGCAGCAAGTCTGGCCAGTTGGATCAAAAGGTCTGCAAGCAGAATTTACCCGACTTTTTGGCGAGCAACAAGTCAAAAGTTCATTAGATGTTGAGAAAACGGCTGGTCCATGTGCAGTAGTTTTGCTAGGAATACAGCTAGAAAAAGAGCAGCTAGCACAAAAATATTTTCCTGGAAATTTTGAAAAACTACGTAAAACTGCATTGTAATTGGGCTTGCTTCGAGAAAAAGTAGCACATTATAACTTGCAAGGGGCAAAACGCCTATTGCAACAATAAACACAATATGTTAGATTTGTTTAGGAGTTAAAACACTATATATAGTATTTGGACGAGCGGTACCAATGTGGTTTAAAAGGGAATTCGGAAAAGAGTCATCTTAGGCCGAAGCTGTCCCCGCAACTGTAAGTGCTGACAAATGATGACTAGCCACTGTGAAGAACGGGAAGGCCATCATTTGGAGGAAGCATGAGCCAGGAGACCTGCCGAGTTGTTCAAGACAGCAACACATTCTTCGGGGATTGAGAAGTGGAGGCGAGAGATTTGTCCACTTCTTAGTGTGCATGTCCTTCATTTCCATTTCCGATTTTACAGCGATCACGTAACCGATAGATGTTGCGTGATCGCTTTTTGTGTTGCTGGAGAAAGAAAGGGAGAGAATGTATACATGACAATTCAAATCGAACAGCAAATTGCTAAGCTCAAGAAAAGTTATACGGAGGATGAACTTGAAAGTTTTGTAAGGTTATCGGATCGTTGGCTACGAAAAAACGACAATGCCACATTTGAAGCATGGGCGGATGCGATGATTTTACAAACGCTTAGCTTAATTGATGAGGAGGAGCCATACTGGACATTTGTCGCAGCTCAAATTTATTTAGAAAAACTATATGATCAATTTGCAACGCGTCGTGGTGTCTCAGTGAAAGATGTTTATAAGGTTTTCCCAGAACATTTAGCAGACTATACAGAAGCTGGTTTGTATCATGAAAGTTTAACAACAAAGTATAGTGAGCAGGAGCTTCAGGAACTCGCTTCTTATCTAGAATCAAGTCGTGATGAGTTGTTTACGTATATTGGTTTAAAAACATTAATGGACCGCTATGTAGTCCGTGATTACACGAAAACACCAGTGGAGCTACCGCAGGAACGATGGATGGTCATTGCAATGACTCTTATGCAGGATGAGACAGAAAATCGTTTAGAAAAAGTACATGAATCTTACTGGGCAATGAGTAATTTATATATGACTGTTGCCACACCAACATTATCGAATGCAGGTAAAACGCATGGTCAGTTATCTAGCTGCTTTATCGATACAGTAGATGATAGTTTACAAAGTATTTATGATACGAATACAGATGTCGCAACATTATCGAAGTACGGCGGTGGTATTGGTGTTTATATGGGCAAAATTCGTAGCCGAGGCTCATCGATTAAAGGCTTTAAAGGTGCATCAAGTGGTGTTTTACCATGGATTAAACAACTTAATAATACGGCGGTTTCAGTCGATCAGCTAGGTCAACGACAAGGAGCTATTGCTGTCTATCTAGATGTTTGGCATAAAGACGTCTTTACGTTTTTAGATTTACGCTTAAACAATGGGGATGAGCGTTTACGTGCTCATGATATTTTCACAGGGCTATGCTTACCGGATTTATTTATGGAAACGGTAGAAGAGCGCGGGGAATGGCATTTATTTGACCCACATGAAGTGCGAGAAGTTATGGGCTTTTCACTAGAGGATTACTACGATGAGAAAAAGGGTGACGGTTCTTTCCGTACTAAATATGAGGAATGTATCGCGAATCCATTGTTAAGTCGTGAAGTCGTTCCAGCCATTGATATTATGAAGCGTATTATGCGCTCACAGCTTGAAACAGGCGTACCGTTTATGTTCTATCGAGATGAAGTCAATCGCATGAATCCGAATAAGCATGAAGGGATGGTTTACTCAAGTAATTTGTGTTAATAGTAGCACCTTCAATCAGAAATGGTTGTCGAAAACTCCGTTAAACGGGGAAAGTCACAATGTGATAACCCACCGTGCTAAATCTTTTGATTTAAATATATTAATCAAAAGTAAAAGCCTAACGACTATCGAAAGCATAGCTCATTGAAAAATATGAGTGAAGAAGCGAGTAGAGTACCCCTCAAGCGAGGCCCTATAAAATGGGATAATTCATAAAGGGAAAAGCGGAGCATCCTACAGGTAGAGCTGAGGATGATGATATAGTCTCCTCTGTATAGTGATATACAGCAGTTCATAAGAGAACGGATTAGGTTTAGCGAACCTAGTTGAAGAAAAGGACAGAAATATTCCAAAACATGTCAGCTACTGAATTCGAATCTATTACCCTAGAAGATGACGTTATCGTAACACGTCGCAAACCTGGAGATTTCGTTGTATGTAACTTATCATCTATCAATTTAGGCCGAGCAGTTCCGGCTGGTGTTCTAGAACGATTGATCCCGGTTCAAGTACGTATGCTAGATAACGTTATCGCTCTCAATACAATTCCAGTAAAACAAGCAGAGCGTACGAACTTACGTTACCGTGGTATTGGGCTTGGCACATTTGGCTGGCACCATTTATTAGCTTTGAAAGAAATTCAATGGGAGTCTGAGGAAGCTGTAGAATTTGCGGACAAGCTATATGAGGAAATTGCTTATTTAACGATTCGTGCTTCGAACAATTTGGCATGTGAAAAAGGGGCCTACCCATTATTTGAAGGCTCGGATTGGCATACGGGTGCGTATTTTGACAAACGGGGCTATGACAGCAATAAATGGAACGCGTTACGCGCCGCGGTTGCTGAAAAAGGTATGCGTAACGGCTATGTAATGGCAGTTGCACCTAACTCATCAACATCCATTTTAGCGGGCAGTACGGCTACGATTGATCCGATCTTCCAAAAGAGTTATTCAGAGGAGAAGAAGGATTACAAAATTCCAGTAACAGTACCAGATCTATCACCTGTGACGACTTGGTATTATAAATCTGCTTATTTCATCGATCAAAATTGGACAATCAAGCAAAATGCTGCACGAGCACGTCATATCGACCAAGGCATTTCACTTAATTTATACGTTCAAAATACGATTAAGGCAAAAGATTTACTAGCATTGCATATGAATGCTTGGGCGAGCGGTGTGAAAACGACCTATTATGTGCGCTCAACGTCTGTAGAATTGCTAGAATGTGAGTCTTGCGCGAGCTAGGAGGAAGTTAACAATGACAACAATTACAAAACGACAAATTATGGATAAAGAAGCACCAAACCGTTCAACAGGAATTGTCAACGGACGTTCTTCTAACATTTTAAACTGGGATGATGTGCGTTTTAGCTGGGCATATCCAAAGTATAAAAAAATGCTAGGGAACTTCTGGACACCGTTTGAAATTAATATGAGCAATGATGTCAAACAGTTTCCACAGCTATCAGCAGATGAACAAGAATCCTTTTTAAAAATCATTGGCTTACTAGCACTATTAGACAGTGTGCAAACTGATTTTGCAGGGAAAGTAGCGGATTATTTAACAGATTCAAGTTTAAATGCACTAATGATTATTTTAGCGCAACAAGAGGTGATCCATAATCACTCTTATTCCTACGTGCTATCAAGTATTGTCAACAAAGACGAGCAGGATCGTACGTTTGATTTTTGGCGTACAGAGCCAGTGTTAGAGCGACGTAATGAGTTCGTTATTAAGGGCTACCATGCATTTTCAGAGGAGCCAACTGTTGAAAATATGCTAGAAGCGATTGTCTATGATGTGATTTTGGAAGGTTTATTCTTCTATTCTGGCTTCGCGTTCTTCTATCATTTAGCACGCAATCAAAAAATGGTGGCCTCGTCGACGATGATTAATTATATTAATCGCGATGAACAGCTACATGTCGATTTATTTGTGAAAATTTATCAGGAGCTACTAGAGGAATATCCTGAATACGATACACCAGAACGAGCAGCTCGTGTACAGGAAATCTTCCGTGAAGCCGTCCAACTAGAAATCGATTGGGCCAATGAAGTGATTGGCAATAAAGTTGAAGGCCTCGATGTGGAAGATGTGCATGATTATGTACACTTCTATGCAAACGTACGCTGTAATCAGCTTGGCGTAGAGCGTCCATTTGAAGGCTATCGCAAAAATCCATTGAAGTGGGTAAAAGCGTATGAGGATGTTGACTTAGGAAAAACAGATTTCTTCGAGCAGCGTTCTCGCCAATATGTGAAGGTCAATGTAGAAGATAACGGATTTGATGATTTGTAATACTAAATACACCTCGATGTTGAAATAACATTGAGGTGTATTTTTTAGCTTGAACAACAGCTAAAGTTACCAAAACCTACATAAATAATCAATCATGTCCCAAATATTACGAGACCCGAAAATTAATTACCACTTGAGAATGATTTTCAGTTATAATTAAGAGCGAATGTGATTTAAATGGAACGGAGACGAAAGAATGCAGGCAATTAAACAGTTAGGAGCGTATTTAGGGCCCTATAAATTTTTTACCTTGATTGCACCATTATTAATGGTACTAGAGGTAACGATGGATTTACTTCAGCCGACGATTATGCAGCATATGATTGATACGGGTATTGCCAATGGCGACAATCCGTATGTGCTGAAAATGTTCGTCTGGATGCTAGTGAGTGCGGTATTCGGACTAGTTGGTGGGGTAGGCTGTTCCTATTATAGTTCAAAGGCAGCTATCCATTTTGCATCAGATGTTCGTCAGTCACTTTATGAAAAAATGATGACGTATTCGGCAAAGGAACGTGATGCTTTTACTACAGGGAAGCTTATTACGATTTTAACGAGTGATGTGGAAAGTGTTCAGCGCGCGTTTATGATGACATTGCGTATTTTTGTACGTGGTCCATTATTATTTATTGGAGCAGTCATTATTGTTTTTGTGACGGCACGTGAGCTATTTTCTATACTTCTTATTATCGTACCGCTATTAATTATTGCGATGTACTTTTTCACAAAGTACTCGGGTGTCCTGTATCGTCGTGTGCAGGAGGCAATTGATGGTGTCAATACGAAGCTTCAGGAGAATTTAGCGGGGATTCGTGTCGTTAAGGCGTTCCGTCGTGAAACGCAACAGATTGAACAATTTAGTGGGCTAAATGATACGCTAACGAAGCGCTTTATTACAGCCGAGCAAATCGTTGGGGTGCTCGTGCCGTTTACGATGTTTGTTGTCAATCTAGGGATTGTAGCAGCACTCTGGCTTGGTGCCATTAAAGTAGAAGCTGGTACATTACAGGTTGGGGTGATTCTCGCTTTTATTAACTATTTAACGATTATATTAAATGGATTGATGACTTCTAGTATGGTATTGATGCAAATAGCACGTGCTATTCCTTCGGGAGAGCGTATTGTGGACGTCTTAAATAAAGAAGTAGCGGTCAAGGAAGCGGAAAACCACCTTACAGCGCCAATTCAAGGGGCGATTGACTTTCACAATGTGAGCTATCGTTATTATGAATCGGCGGAGGATGTCCTAAAAAATATTACATTTTCCGTAAAGCCCGGGCAAACGGTAGGCCTGATCGGAAAAACAGGTAGTGGAAAGTCAACGCTAGTGAAGCTATTACCACGATTATTTGATCCAACGAGTGGAGAAATACACTTGGATGGCAAGCCTCTAAAGGATTATGCACTTTCCACTTTACGCAAGCATATCGGCTTTACTTCTCAAAAAGCTTTGCTGTTCTCAGGTGCAATTGATAATAATATCCGTGTTGGTAAGGAGGATGCAACGTCAGTGGAATTACAGCAAGCTCTAGATGCAGCATGTGCCACTGAATTTGTGGACCGACTGGATAACGGTTTAGCGCATGAACTTACACAGGGGGCAACCAATCTCTCTGGCGGTCAAAAGCAGCGACTAGCATTAACGCGTGCACTTGTAAGACAGCCGGCTATTTTAGTGCTGGATGATACAACATCAGCCCTTGATAGTGCCTCTGAAAAACATGTCCAACAAGCTATTAGCAATCAATATAATGACACGACGACGTTTATCGTAGCGTCTAAAATTGCTTCTATTCAGCAGGCGGACCAGATTCTAGTATTAGAAGACGGCGAAATTGTTGGTCAAGGTACACATCAACAATTATTACAGAATAATAAATTCTACCAAGCAATTTACGCTTCACAGCAAAAGGCTGGTGTACAACAATGAGTCAAAGTCAACCAAAGCAAATGAATTTTGGACGCGGACCACGTGTGGCTGGGCCAGCTGAAAAGGCTAGAAATCAAAAAGCCACGATCAATCGAGTGTGGCACTATGTGAAGCAGCAAAAAATAGGACTTTATTTCTCTATATTTTTTGTAGTAGCTTCAACATTTTTAAGCTTAGCAGGACCGTACTTAATCGGACATATCGTGGATGAATATATTATGAAGAAAGATATTGCCGGTACGATTCGTCTAGGTATAGTGCTAGCAGTTATTTATACAGCTGCGTCTATTTTTACGTGGCTACAAACGTATGTCATGATCCATGTGGCGATGAAAACAATTCGCACATTACGACTTGAACTATTTAAAAAGCTACAAACGTTAACACTGAGATTTTTCGATCAGCGAGCACTCGGTGATTTAATGAGCCGTGTGACAAATGATATCGATAATTTAAATACGGCACTTGCACAAAGTGTGACACAAATCGTTTCGTCAGTCTTAACGGTAATCGGTGTTAGTATTGCTATGTTCTCGCTTAGCTGGCAGCTAGCAATCGTGACGCTGATTATAATTCCACTAATTGTTTTTACGACGAAGCAAATTGTTAAACGTAGTAGTAAAAACTATGTGGCCCGTCAACGTGATTTAGGAAAGCTGAACGGGTATATTGAGGAAATGATTACGGGTGCAGAGGTTGTGACGCTTTTTGGGACTGAACAACAAACAATTGAAACGTTTCATAAACAGAACGAAAATCTCCGTAACTCGGCACAGCGAGCAGAAATTACTTCAGGTCTACTTGGCCCCATTAATAACTTTATGAATAATTTAGGTTTAGCTGTTGTCATTGGCACAGGGGCATTTTTATCGGTAAAAGGGATCGTTTCAGTTGGGGTTATCGCCGCATTTGTCACGTATACACGTCAGTTTTTCCGTCCGTTGAATCAGTTATCAAATCTTTTGAATACCTTCCAGTCGGCAATTGCAGGAGCAGAACGAGTTTTCGAGATTTTAGATGAATCTTCGGAAGTAGCTGATAAAAAGCATGCCATAGATTGTCAAAGTCTAAAAGGAGAAGTGACATTTCGCAATGTTTCCTTCAGCTATTTACCCGAGAGGCCAGTCCTGAAAAATATTAGCTTCCATGCCAAACAGGGTGAAACCATTGCACTTGTTGGACCAACGGGATCAGGGAAAACAACGATTATCAATTTGTTAAGTCGTTTTTATGACGTCGATGCAGGGGAAATATTAATTGATGGTCAAAACATCGAGGATTATAAAATGGCAACGATCCGTCAACGAGTGGGTGTTGTACTGCAGGACACGTATTTATTTTCCGGAACGATTCGTGAAAATATTCGTTTCGGTAAACTTGATGCTACGGATGCAGAGGTAGAAGAAGCGGCGAAAATCGCGAATGCCCATAATTTTATTAAACATTTACCAGCACAATATGATACACTGGTTCAAGCAGGTGGGGCAAATTTAAGTCAAGGTCAACGCCAATTATTAGCTATTGCCCGGGAAATTTTAGAAAATTCAGATATTTTAATTTTGGATGAAGCTACATCCAGTGTGGATACGCAAACAGAGGTTGATATTCAAAAAGGTCTTCAGCATTTAATGCAGGGACGCACAAGCTTTGTCATTGCACACCGCTTAAAAACAATCGAAAATGCCGACCAAATCCTTGTTATTCAACAAGGTGAAATTGTGGAGCAGGGCAATCACGAGCAGCTCATGCAAAAACAAGGTATTTATAGTAATCTCCAACAGAAACTTTTGCTGGAACAAGTGGAATAACATATAGAAGGCTGTCTATTAAGTAAGCTTAATAGACAGCTTTTTTATTTTCCGTAAAAAAATAATGCTGCTCACATTATGTACTTAAGCTATTGAGCATTAGTAAAATAATTGAGCAATTATCCTGTAAACGGGGAATTGAATTCGTAAAAGAACCATATAAAGCTATAAAAGGAGGAAAGTTTATATGAACAAAAATTCCCCTGCAAGTGTAAGTATGGTTTACATGATGACAAATAATGAAGTCATGAATCAAGTCATTGCCTTTTACAGGGACACAAATGGAATGCTCGCCTTCGTAGGTGCCTATCCAACTAATGGTAGAGGTACTGGCATAAGGAAAGTCTCTGCGGCAACCCCAAACAATGGTGTCGATCCCCTGACGTCACAAGGAGCATTAACCTTATCCCGTGATGGTCGTTTCCTTCTTGCAGTGAACGCAGGCAGCCATAGTATTAGCAGTTTTCTCATTAGTGACAGCGGTGCACCCGTTCTCGCGGACGTGAAGCCATCGGGAGGTGCACAGCCAAATAGTGTAGATGTGTTTGGTAATCTTGTCTATGTTGCCAATGTTGGGTATGCCGCGAACAATTATGCATCGAATATCATGGGTTTTCGTATAGATGAACACGGGCGCCTTACTCCTATTGCCGGCTCCTCACGTTCTCTCAGTACTTTCAATGCCGAGCCCGCTCAGGTTCTTTTCACACGTGATGGCAGTAAGCTTCTTGTAACCGAGTATACTTCAAACCGTCTTAGCGTTTTCAACGTAAATCAAAACGGTACGGTTACAGAGCCAATCGTAAATGATTCTTATGGTGACGGACCATTGGGTGCCTATTTTCTATCCTCTGGAATCCTCTTAGTTACTGAAGCAAGTTCAAATGCCCTTTCTTCCTATTCAATGAGCAATGACGGGATTCTTCATGTGATCAGTGGCTCCGTACCAAATGGATATAAAACCGCATGCTGGGTAATCACAACTAGAGATGAACGTTTTGCATTCATAACTAATACTTTAAGCGGCACCATTTCCACGTACCGAATCGATCCCAATGGTGCACTGTCAGTAGCAGGGCATATTACCAGTACACCAATAGGTACAGCTCCAGGACTGCCTATGGATGTTGGTGTGAGCAAAGATGGACGGCATTTTTACACCCTAAACGGAAATCAGGGAACAGTCTCCGTATTTGCAATCCAAGCGGATGGAAGTCTAGTTAGATTGCAGGTTGCTGCATGGACTCAACTCCCTTATTTTGGCTCGCAGGGGTTAGCGGTTCTTTGATTTTAAGTTGGGTGATGAATAAAAAAAGTTGGGTGATAAATTATAAAAGTTAGGTGATAAATTAAAAAAGTTAGGTGATAAATTTTAAAAGTTAGGCGATAAAATTGGGGCGATAAACCTTGAAATTGTTCCGATAAATTGCTAGAAGACCCTATCAAACTAGCTTCGTTCGATAGGGTCTTCTAGCAATGATTCAATTACATGTTTTAATTGAAAAATAGAAGATTGTTGATTCTCGTTCTTCTTGTAAACAAAGACAGTCTCTATTTCTTTATTTAACTTCGGCAAATCGTAATAGTGAATGTTGGAGTAGTTATAAAGGTCAATTAGTTTTGTATTTAATACAGCAATTGTATTGTCTATTTGTAGGAAATCAAGGATACTACTTACCGATTTTATTTCCTTCATCGTAAATGGAACTTGATTCTTTTTTAACCACTCTGCCATCGCCCGTGTATACATACAGCCTTTACTTAACACAAGGAGTGTGAAAGGAGAACGTTTCTCGAAATCAATAATATATGAATCGTTCGAAATGACTTCAAATGTTTCAGTTGCAATCCTGTCATAATTTAAATCAGGGTAGTGTTTAATAGGATTACTCGTCAGTGAACAATCCATTTCGGCATTATGTATTTTTTCATTTAAGGAAGTGCTTGATTCCACGGTGAAATCGACATCTAAAGGAATATTATTTGTCTGCAAGGCATTCATAATGGATGCGCCATAAATTTTAATCGTTGTATGGGAAGTGCCGAAGTTAATTTTTGAATTTGTTTGTGCCGAACCAATCTCTTGTAAAAATTCATCGTACTCCTGTGTCATCAGCTTTAAAAATTTTAAATAGTGTATCCCTACATCTGTAATCTTCAAGCCCTGTGGTGTACGCTTAAACACTTCCTGACCAATTTCAGCCTCCATTTTCTTCACTTTTGAGGTTAAGGCAGATTGCGTATAATTCGTCATTTCAGCGGATTTACTAAGATTTTGTCTCTCCAAAATTTCAATCTTTATTGCTATTTCTTCTATGTTCATGTTGTATGTCACACACCTATAAATTTTTTTGATAGCCACTATCACTTTCCTCCATTTTACGCATTCATAGGGTACGCGTAAACTCAAATATGTAAAGTAAATATGAATTAGTGTAAGAGCATAGGAGGAATTTTTATGAATACATATTATAAGTGGGTCATCGTATTAGTGGCCACGCTGTCTCAAACTGCGGCAACTTTCGTGACGTACGGCATGGGACCAATCGCCACGTTTTATCAAATTGAATGGAATTTATCATCGCTCCAAACAGGATTTATCGTCTCTGCCGTTAATATTGGGCCCATCTTTTCGATGATGATGTTCGGCTATTTAATGGATAAAAAAGGGGAAAAACAAATCATCGGATGGGGTTCCATATTATTAGGGCTCTCGGCTTTACTACTCATGTTGGTCAATAATTATATGGTGTTGTTATTTTTATTATTAATCGTAGGAGTTTGGTACGGCAGTGCACAAACTGGGGGGAGTACGGCTATTGTAAAATGGTTTCCAGACAAACATCGCGGGCTGGCGATTGGCATTCGACAAACAGGTATTCCAATCGGTGGAGCGCTAGCATCAGTCATTCTCACATATATATACCATCATTATAGCCTGTCATTCGTGCATCTTGTACAAGGATTCGTAGCAATTGCTGGTGGACTGCTCTTTTTACTGATTTATCAGGAGCCTAAAAAACGCGTAGCAGTAGCTGCAACATCTGTCACTTTTAAAGAGAAGCTCACGGCCATTAAAAATAATAAAGATTTATATCCAATCTATATTGTAGGAATCGTGATGATGACCTTACAAATGATACTCGTTGCCCATTTTATGAGTTATTTACATCAAGAAGGAGGCTATACCTTAACAGAGGCAGGCCAGTATTTAAGCCTAGTATTAATCGGTGGGATGATTGGCAGGGTGGCCATTGCTTGGATTAGTGATCAATTTTTTGCGCAGAAGCGGGAATATTTATTAATAATCGTGATGGTAAGTGCAGTGATTCTTACAGTCATATTGCCATTTATGCTACATGCTAAAATATTGATGCTAGTATGTTGTTTCTTATTAGGCTTCGTAGCGCTTGGCTGGTATTCATTGTTTATCGCCTGTGTGACAGAGCAATCGAATCCACAATATGTAGGTCTAACTGTGAGTGCTGCCTTGACGTTGAATCAGTTTTTTATCGTCATTGCCCCTTCATTATTTGGATTCATGGTAACTTTTTTTTCAAGTTATCAATTGGCGATGGACATTGTCGCAATAGTTGTCGCTCTCGGTGCAATAAATTTACATAGGGCGACCAAAAATACGAAGATTAGTCCAGAAGTGCTGTAGTTCCATGGAGATTGCTTCGTAAACAAACAGCTGATCAAATTCAATGAATGACTTAGATTATTCGGTTCACATTCAGTTCATAAATTTATTGTATCATCCGTTTATAGACAATTAATAAAATCTATAAAAAACTTAAAAAAAGGATTTCCATCATGAAAAATGAAATGATGGTAGTAAGTGAGGAGGAATAGTAATGGGGAATGTGAATAGAATGAAAAGCCCGTTAGAGAATAGTGAGTGGGCTATTGAAGCACGTGGCCTAGTCAAACATTTTGGAGAAAATCGGGCTGTTGATGGTGTCGATCTAAACGTACGTGCTGGCACGATCTATGGGGTACTTGGTCCTAACGGCGCAGGAAAGACAACTACCATCAGAATGCTAGCAACTCTTCTACGAGCAGATGCTGGATCGGCACGAATATTCGGTTATGACATAGTGAAAGAGCCACATATTGTACGTCAATTAATTGGCGTTACTGGTCAGTATGCTTCAGTTGACGAGTCACTTAGTGCAACGGAAAATTTAATTATTTTCTCTCGTTTGCTAGGATTGGGACGTACAGAGGCCCGAAATAAGGCAGCTGAATTACTGGAAGAGTTCGGTTTATCAGAAGCTGCTAAACGTCCTTTGAAAAATTTTTCTGGAGGTATGCGTCGTCGCTTGGATTTGGCAGCCAGTTTGATTGCACAGCCACCGTTAATTTTCTTAGATGAGCCGACGACGGGGCTAGATCCTCGTACGCGTAATCAAATGTGGGATACTATTCGTCGTTTAGTAGATACAGGGTCAACTGTCTTGTTAACGACACAGTATTTGCAAGAGGTAGATGAGCTGGCAGATCGACTTGCCGTTATTGATCATGGCCGAGTTGTTGCGGAGGGAACAGTCGATGAGCTAAAGGCATCTGTAGGTACATCATCTTTACATTTGAACATTCAAAATCCTCAGGAGATCATAGTTGCTCGTGAAACCGTAGAACAAATACTCAAAGTAAAAACTACAGTTACACAGGACATTGGGAAGATTACGGCCCCGATGTCAAATGTTGACGCAGTTACGGATTTACTGATCGCACTTCGTCAAAAAGGAATACAACTTGATGAGTTAAGTGTACAAAAACCGACCTTAGATGAAGTGTTTTTGACAATTACCGGTGAGAATGTTCCCCAAGAACTCCAAGGCTCTGAGCAAGGAGAGGGGGAAAGAGTATGAAAAGTCAATTACTAAAGAAGCCGAGCTTCAATCAATCTTTAAGAAATTCGTTAACGATGGCCTATCGAGGTGTATTAAAAATTCGACGTACACCTGAGCAATTGTTTGATGTAACGCTTCAGCCGATTATTTTCACCTTGATGTTCACCTACATTTTTGGGGGAGCCATTTCGGGCAATGTGGAAAACTATTTGCCAGTCATCATTCCAGGAATTCTCGTGCAAACGGTCATCACTACCTCAATCGTTACAGGAGTCCAATTGAGGGAAGATATGGATAAAGGGGTGTTTGATCGATTTAAATCACTACCTATTGCACGTATTGCACCACTTGCTGGAGCTCTCTTGGCAGATACGATTCGTTATACTATTGCAACTGTACTTACTTTTACTATGGGATATATCATGGGGTATCGACCAGAAGGTGGATTGGGTCGCGTTGTACTTGCGGGGCTTTTAGTTATTGTCTGTGCCTGGGCTATTAGCTGGATCTTTGCCTTCTTTGGTGTCATTGCACGTACAGCTTCGAGTGTACAAGGAATTTCCATGCTCGTTCTGTTTCCACTGACATTTCTTTCTAATGCTTTTGTTCCAGCAGAGACTTTACCAAATTTCCTGCAGTGGTTTGTGAAAATTAATCCAATTTCACATCTCGTCACAGCCGTTAGAGAACTTGCAAATTCGGGAGCTATAGGTTGGGATTTGTCAGCTTCACTTATTGGAGCTGCCATTGTTGTAATCATTTTTGCACCACTAACGGTTCGTGCTTATATGCGTAGAACATAAAAAAGTCTAAAAGCGTGTTTTGATCAAGCAATTGTCAAAACACGCTTTTTATTGGATTGTTTGCGTAAAAGCATAGCAAAACCTAAAAACAAAAATTAAAGTTGCAACTGTTGTTGATTCCTATAATAGGATAAAATGATAGAAAAATACATGAATTCAGCAAACGGAGGATGCGATAATGGATAAAGACAAAAGTTCGATTTGGATTGATGCAAGTATTGCTGCAGTTTGGCGAGCAATCACAGAGGAACAGCTACTGTCGCAATGGTACGCCCCAGATTCAACTTTGGAAATCCCTAAATTAGAGGTTGGAGAAGAGATGATTCTCACGTTACTGCCGAATGAACATAATCAGCTTTCAGAAAAATTACCGATGGTGTTAACGATTAAAAATGTAACGCCGAATCAAGAGTTTTCGTTTTACTTAGGCATAGAAGAAACACTGATCGCTATTGTCTTAGAGGAAGAACAAAATGGCACCACGGTCACTTTTAATACGAACGGCTACGAGGCTTCTCTCGCTAACTTACAAGCTTTAGTGGAGGGAAATGATAACCTTTAACATGTAAGTTTCATGGGGAAATTTGATTTTTCCATGAAACTTTTTCATTGTTCATCAGTCTAACTGTAAATGCTTTTTTGTAAAAGCAAAGGGGGCGAGCAAAATGTTAAAAGAACAGAAGGACGCTCACTTAACTAGAGCTATGAAAAAGTACGGAGATTATTTAATACGAGTTTGCTATACATATGTACAAGATTGGACAGTGGCCGAGGATTTGGTACAAGACACCTTTGTTAAATATTATGAGAAAATGGAGCAATTTCGTGAAGAAGCTTCCATCAAAACATATTTATATCGAATTGCGATTAACAATTGTCATAGTTATCTATCAAGCTGGCGTTATAAAAAAATACAAGTCATTGATTATTGGAGCAAATTAAAGAGCCTTTCCAATAATCCTGAAAAAGAAGTATTGATGGGAGAGACGGATGCATTACTAGTGGCATCGATTGAAAAACTACCGACGAAATACAAAGATGTACTACTACTATTTCACTTTGCGGAGTTTTCCATAAAGGACGTTGCAGAACTGCTAAAGCTACCAGAAAATACGGTCAAAACACGATTAAGGCGAGCGCGTCAAATGGTTGGCATCACGCTATTGGAGGAGGGGTTCGAATATGGATCAGATTCGTAATGCCATCAATCGAATGTATAAGGAAGGTAAATTCTCTCATGAAAGTCATGTAAAAACCTTCCGAAAAATCAATCAGAAAACGAAGAGGCGGACACCGTCGTTAACGCCAATTATTCTAACAGTAGTCGTATCAGGATGTCTGTTAATCGGTTTAAAGCTAATGCTATCCCAAAATGATTTCCAATCAACGACGTCGGCAATTATCGATTCAAATCTTTATCCAGAAAAGTCTGGAAAGGTTAAAGACTATAGCGTTTTAACACAACCATGGATGGTGGTAGGGTTAGTTAGTACGGTCTTCTTATTTATTTTTGCATTACTTGCTTTCATGAATAAATGGTTTTGGCGAGTACTACTATGTATCGTCATTATTATTGCCATTTTAGGGAATATGTCTGAACGAATTGGCTATCGCGTTTACGTACAAAATGAAGCGGAAATTCAAAATGCTATAAAATGGGGACCGTTTCATCCAGATACTGTTAAAATGAATGGTTCAATAACGATACAACAGTATAGAATTAGTTATTTTTCGGAGAATGGCTTTCAAGGTATTGCAATTTTCAAGCATGATGGAAAAGGTTATGCATTGGATCAGTATATACAGAGCGAATTAGATACCATGGATGCTATTTATTTGAAAGACATCCACCATATTGTTATACCATTAGTTGAAAATCATGACATTGAAAAATTAATAATAGACACTGGGGCCGAGCGTATTGAGAAAGCAGTTGATTCGAATGATGCGCAATTAATATTAGTGCCTCTAAAATCAGAAATTGCCACTTCTCAATTGCTGATACATGCATTGGATCATAAAGGAAAGACTTCTATTCTTTATAATGATTCACGTATTTTCACCTATTAACTGCTACCCCGTATGAATATGATGCTTTCATACGGGGTTCATTTTTGACATATCAATGGAATGAGTGTTCACTACGTCTTAGGTCTTAGATGAATTTAAAGCGGAGGTTCGTTTTTATATATGAAAATTCCTATATAATGAATTTATTGGAATATTATATAGTGGGAGGAAATTACATTGAAAAAATTTATGGGACTTGGTTTGGTTATAGGCGCCTCATTAATTGCGTTATCGGGGTGCAACTCAGTCACACCAGGTAAAACCAAAGATGAAACGATCCTAGTAGAAAAGGATAAAGCAGAAAAGTTGGATGTAGAATTAAATCTTGGTATTGGAGAAATAACAGTAGAAAAAGGTGCCAAGGATTGGGTGGAAGGTACTGCTGAATACAATATTGATAAACTTGCTCCAAAAGTAAGATATGACCTACGCGGCAAGACAGGTAAAGTATCGATTGACCATAAAGGTTCAACTAGCGTGCGTTTAGGGAAAATAAAAAATATATGGGATATAAAATTGAATGAAGAAATTCCAATGGATCTATCAATCGAAACTGGCGCATCGGATGCAGAACTAGATTTACAAGGGTTGCAGCTGGAAAAATTAAATATTGACACGGGTGTTGGCGATCTCAAAGTGAATTTAGGCGGTGATTGGAAAAAAAGCTTCGAAACGAATGTTGAAACAGGTGTTGGGGACACTACTGTCATATTACCGTCAAAAGTGGGGGTAAAGATTACGACAGAAGCAGGCATCGGCAGTTCAAATATAGAAGGTTTCATTTCTAAAGGCAAAGGGGTTTATGTAAACGAAGCGTACGATAAAGCAGATGTAATACTAGAGGTGAACTCGGAAATCGGAGTTGGCGACATTACTTTTAAATTGGATAAATAAAGAAAAGTTTAGTAGGCTACTTTAAGTTGAGGTAGTCTATTTTTTTTTGGTAGAAATATAGGGATAGTTGGCAAAAGCGTTGGCAAGAACGATTACAGTGCAAGATAGAAGAGCCAAAATCGTGGATAGAACAGTCAAAGTCATGGATAGAACAGTCAAAGTCATGGATAGAACGAATAAAATGCATAGAAGAGCCGAAATGACCGATTGAACGTCACCCCAACATTTGAAGCAGAGCCGCTTTGGTCTATTTATAAGGCTGTTTTTCCGAAGATTATTGTTGTTAAAACTAAAAGGCAGATTAAATCTACAAAACGTGTAGAATAAATCTGCCTTTTTTTGTTATTTTTTGAATCGAAATTTAACTAAAGCCCCCCCTATAAGAACCTTGCTACATTTTATTGTAATAAGGCACTTTAAAGTTGTTTGCCCTCAAAAAAATTTAATACTAAAATTGTTTAATTCTTGTTCAACTAACACACTTGTTGACCTTTTAGGTAAATAAACGTAAAATAAGATTGACCTAGTAGGTTAATCACGTTTCTTATAAAGGGGTGACAAATGTTGACAAAATTATTAGATTTAGACTCTCAAAGAAGGAACGCAATTCTAAATGCAGCGTTAAAAGAATTTTCATCACAGGGGTATGACAACGCTTCAACAAATGTTATAGCAAAAGAAGCCGGAATTTCTAAAGCCCTTATGTTCCACTATGTAAATAGCAAGCAGGAGCTTTTTCTTATTGTGTATGATTACTTCTCTGACCTAATTAAAAAGGAATATTTTGAATTATTGAATTATGATACAAAAGATATTTTTGACAGATTGCGTCAATCATATCTTTTGCAAATTAAATTATCGGAAAAGTACCCTTGGATTTTAGAGTTTAATAAACTTTCACGAACAACTAATTCCAACGAGATTAATGAGGAACTCGAAAATAGAACACGCAAAGAACATTCAAACTGTTGTCCTAAATTATTTGATGAAATAGATGAAGCTAAGTTTAGAAAGGAGCTAGATATAGAAAAGTGCAAACAGTTTATACTTTGGTCTAATATTGGATTTACTAATGAAATATTAGATGATATTAGAAATTCAGAATCTCCGGCTTTGAACTATGAACTCGTTGTTAAAAAACTCGAT
Organism: Lysinibacillus sp. NPDC056232; assembly: GCF_042267565.1. Taxonomy (NCBI): domain Bacteria; kingdom Bacillati; phylum Bacillota; class Bacilli; order Caryophanales; family Bacillaceae; genus Lysinibacillus; species Lysinibacillus sp. NPDC056232. The sequence goes on from NZ_JBHJTF010000014.1 coordinate 66,270, forward strand.
GGATATTTTGATGAACTTAGAAAAGTATTCTACACGTCAAGCAATGAATAATGGGGTGGGAAATGTACGTTCAACACGAAAAAAATATACGCCTGCACGTATCATTATCCTATTGGGACTTGTCCTTGTAGCACTAGTCATTTTCAATAATATAGGTAAAGAATCGACGGGGGAGGGATATGAGATGATTGATGCGCGTGAGCCGATAATTGTGGAGTTTCCTTTGAGAGGAGAATGGCACTCTCCTAACACGCCAGGTACAAAAATTCCGAGTCACGGCACAAACAAATTAGCTTCAAGATATGCTTATGACTTTATACAAGTGGATTGGGAAAGAAAGGGCTGGCCCGCCTATCGCGTTAGTTTGGCGCAATATCTACTTTTTGGGGTTGCCTTAGATGAATATTATTGTTGGGGGCAAGACGTATATGCTCCTTGCGACGGGATCATTGTCCAAGCAGAGGATGGTTATAAAGAACGAACACGAACAAAATTGCTTTCAGATATGTCTAACGCTTATAAAAATGCTCATTATTTCGACCCGAAGAAAGATGACATACAATCAGTTGCTGGCAACTACATCATTATAGAATGTGGCGACGATGTATATGCTGCATTAGTCCATCTTCAAACAGGGTCAATTCAGGTTTTAGTTGGTCAGCGTGTAAAAAAAGGTGAAGTTATTGGTAAAGTTGGTCATTCAGGTAACTCCTTTGCTCCGCATTTGCATTTTCAGCTTATGGATAGTAGTGACATAGCTACTGCAAACGGATTGCCTTTTGCTTTTGAACAATACGAAATATTTAAAAATGGCATATGGGAAAAAGTAAATAATGGGATTCCAACAAATAAAGATAGAATAAGATTTCAAAAATCTGATGAATGGGAATAAATTGAAACTGTATAATGGGGTAACGTCAGGAAAACGGGCTTAGAGTTGTAAATCCACATTTTCCTGATGGTACCTCTAAAATAAAGTGCAAAGTCAATCTTTCTAGCTCACTATTCTATCTAGCACCGTTTGTTCCAAAAGAAAAAAGTTGTCATTAATGACAGCCTGGATCTTCTGCTAATGCACAGGTAGTTGAACAAAAACATTTAGAAAATCAACCTCAACCTTCTACTTTAGTTACAGTAACCTCATCTAACTTTACATCAAAAGTTATAGTAACTGGACCTTCTGGTGGATTATGAGGACCTGAATAAGTATCATATTTAATCTTTATTGTAAAATCATATTGAGAATATCCTCCAGTTTTTCGTTTGACTTCTAATATCTCTGCATTCCATAACCCATAACTGCGAGATGGGTACGTATTGTTTATCGCTTTCCTAGTATATGGGTCTAATAAAACTAACAAAGCATCATAAAAATCAGTATGTTTTTCCTCGCCACTAATATTAGTCTCTGCGACCACTTGGTAAGACAATGATAAACTCCAGAATAATAAACATATAACAAGTGAAATTAGAATCCGTTTCATATATAACACCTCTGAATTATTCTCCCTAATCGATCGCTTCGTTATTCCACTAAATTGCACCGTTAGCCATCCATGAAGCGCAAAAATCAGCTCTTCACCACAGAAAATGAAAGATGATTAAGTTCTTTCATGGAAGTTGAAAAGCAACAATATTTTCGAAAACAGCCATTTATAAAAAGAATTTTATCAAAGTGAAACCTTTTCATTGAGTTATTGACTCTAAGTATTGAAAGGAGGGAACAGCGTGGAACATGACTTATCAATCGTCAAACAGGCTATTGCAGGGAATAAGGTGGCTTTTGAGCAGCTACTTATTCTAGAGGAAGAAAAATTATTTTATACTGCGCTTTCTTATGTTGGCCAAAAAGAGGATGCTTTGGATGCGATTCAAGAAGCAGCGTGTAAAGCCTTTCTAACCGTTCATCAGCTAAAGCATCCAGAATTTTTTTCTACATGGCTGTTTCGAATTTTAATACATGAGTGCTACCGGTTACTAAAAAAAGGGAATAAAATCATCCCCTATGAAGAAAGTGAATTATTAAATCGTTTACAGGAGCAAGAAAATGTTATGGCGAATCCAATCGATTTATCGGAATCCATACAGCAATTGAATCATTCTCAGCAAATGGCCATCATTTTATTTTATTATCACGATCTACCGATTAAAGAAATTGCAGAAATAATGGAAAAGCCAGTTAGCACGATTAAAACGTATTTGCATCGTGGAAAAAAACAGTTAAAACGAGAATTAGAAAGGAGTGCAACGTTCAATGAAAAAGTCATTTAATGAAAACGGTACCCTTCCAGAATTTCCAAGAGATGAGGTACGAGCAGCAATTACCAAAGGAATCCAACAAGCGGAGGAGCAAACAAATATGAGTCAAGCCTCTATTCAAATGAAAAGAAAAAGTAAACGTAAACCGTTATTATATGTAGCAAGTGCGGCAGCAGCATTTTGTATTATGGTAGGTTCAGCCGCTTATGTATCACCAACATTCGCAAGTACATTATCACAGCTACCAATCGTCGGTTCGGTATTCAGTAACTCTGGCTTCCTTGGGCTAAAACAAGCGAGTGAACAAGGGTTAACAAGCACTATTGGAGAAAAACAAACAATTAACGGTATTTCCGTAACAATTGATGAAGTCCTTTATGACGCGTCAAATATTACGGTTGGACTTACAATTGATTCTGAAAAGGAATTAAGTGATTATTACTTCGGGGCAGGACCAGACTTTACGATTAATGGTACAAACCCTGAAGTGAGTTCTGGTGGCTATGGTGAAAAAGTTGTAAGTCCAACGGTCCGTACAGGCATCGCAACATTAGAAGTGAAGGAGGACATGCCGGATTCCTTTGAAATGGGCTTAACATTAGAAGGTAAAGAAGGAGAAAAATTGGAATTCTTAGTTCCTGTTAAAAAGATTACGAATACTATTGATGTTCCAGTTTATCATCAGCAACAAGCAGAGGGCATTCAACTAGATGTGTCCAAAATTTCATTCAGCCCATCAGGTATAGCACTTGACCTTAAAGCTACTGAAAAGGGCACAATTGATAATGCTCAAGTAGGCGCATCGTTTATAGAATTCCGTATTACCGATCAGAATGGCAAGGAGATTACATCGCATTCAGGTGGGGGAGAAGGTCATTTCGATAAAGGTGAATGGAACTTTAGCAGTACCAAGTCCTTTGACCCGATTTCAGACGATGTTCAAAAATTAATGATTACACCGTATTTAATGCTTCCTTCAGGCGGAGGTGGCGTACAAATTGATAAAGATGGTGTAGAAACAAAAATACCTTTCGATAAGTCATCACTAAAAGAAGTGAAGTTCCAATCATTCACAGTAGAAGTACCTAAGCAAACTAAATAAACATTCAAGCGTCAAATGCAACCTTTGTATTTGGCGCTTATTTTATGTTAGTTTATAGGAAGCAATTGAATGAAGGAGCGAACGGATTGAAGATTTATACATATAAACAACCAGCGGCAATTGAATCAACAGAGGCAGTATTAATTTTAAATGAAGCGGGGGAAGTATCGACTACTGTTCAACGTGTTTATTCGAATGGCTTGAAAAAGGCGTTTGACCGCACAATGGACTATCGTTATTTTGTACGTTTTGATGTCAGTGATGTCACTGGTCAGCCTCTTTTCACATGTAAGAAGATGTCGCGTCGTGGCCGAGTGCATTTTAAAGGGAAGGATTTCGTCACAGGCAAAGAGTATATGATTGCCTATGACGGATGGCAAATTATGATTCCTGACTTAATCATCACGGATGATGTCCAAACTATAAAACTGAACAAGGAAATGGAGGACTGGTCCGTATTTTCTCTAGATGATCAGCCGATTGCACGCTGGCAGGCTATTTTTCGTGAAACTCATTTTGAGATTACCCTACAAATTGAAGACAACAGCCCAATACAGCATGAAGCCTTTTTTATTGCGATTGGACAGGCCGTGTTGTTTGTAGGAGCGTAGGATGTCGATAAATTTGTAAAAGTGTCCGATAAACTGAAATAATTGGGTGATAAAATGAGAAAATTGGGCGATAAATCTAGAAAGTTGAGCGATAAAATTAAAATATAGCGCGATAAATGAAAGCAGACCCTCTACTATTTTTAGAGGGTCTGTTGTCATTCAAATATCAATCATTTCATTCGCTAATTTCTTACGACTAATCCAGTATCCTTGCAGCGTAAAGACAATGAGTGTCGCGCTCAAAAAGACGATACTCGTAACACCTAAGGTAACGAAATCATAAGATCCTTCGTCAATAGTGAACATCAATTTTGTAACTAGAAGACCAAGGAATGTCCCTACTGCCAGTCCATAAAGTACAAAGGATAACACTTGTGTCAAAATCAGCTTGATTAATCCACTTGGTGAAAGACCAATAAGTCGCTGAATCGCATAATCGCCACGTTTTGAGTGAATCGAGTGAAGAAGTGTTTGCAATACTCCGAGACACGTTGCGGCAATTAAAATAACAAAGACGCCAACAAAGAGGCTCCAGCGCTGGAAGGTCATTTCATCGTTTTGCTCGATAATTGTTTTTTTATCAGTAAATTTTAAAGCTGGCCAACGCTCTTGTAAGTAAGAGAGCTCAGTTAATGCCTGCTCTGTATCATCTGTTTCCACCATAATGTCTGTTATATTTGTTCTGCTAATACTTGTTATATCAAGATTTGATAGGAAAGATGACCAATCAACCATTAAATCAGAATCATTAATGGAGGAATCAACAATATCAATAATTTGTAATTCGCCGATAGATATATCCTGATGTAATTCATTATCGTACGTACCTACTTTAAAGTGATCCCCAACTGCTAATTTATGTTGTTTTGCAAAACTTTCTGTAACAATAAGTCCATTTTTTAAATCGCCTTCAATAGCATCTAGCTTTTCTAATTGAACATATTTAGGAACATCTATCGCAATAATGTTATCAGATGTCCAATTATCATCAATCTGTAATGAGATATAAGCATAGTTACTTCGTGCATAGGCATAGGACACGCTCGGCAATGCCTCAATTTCTTTAATCAGTGCAGGTGTAATAGTAGGATCATTTAATTCATTATCAATTTTAATGGATGTTTCATATTGAGAGTTAATATACTTAGATGTGCTTTGCTGACCTGATTTAAATAAAGAGCTGCCGAAAATTAAAATGACCATTAACCCGATAATGCTAAGGATAATCGGCATATTTCTTCTTACTTGTGGCATGAGCTGCTGACAAGCTAAGTATGCTTCTTTGCCAAGGATAGCACGAATTGACTTCAATGAAATTTTGAATAGTGCCGTAAAGAGGTAGGGTATTATATACAGGAAAATTCCACTGACAAGTAATGTGCCAATTAAAATCATGAGTGCACCTTGCCCACTATTCTTTCCGACTTTATAAGCATTCAAAAACAAGAATAGGGATATGACTGCAACGCCGCTCATAACAATCGTTTTCCATTTTGCCCATCGTAAACTTAAATTTTCATTCTCTGTTGCGATTTGTAAAGGTAATAGACTAGAGCTTTTATGGACTTGCCACTTTGTGATTAGCTGGAGTAATAAAAAGCTTACAATAGCAATCCCTAACACAAAGATCATCGGTAAATCAGTTTTTGCACCTGGCATTTTCATGATGCTAATGAGCTGTGGTAGCCAACTTTTTATTACTAATAAACTAATCGATGTCCCCAGCAATACACCGAAGCCGATGATTAAAGATAATTGCAATTGTACAATGCGTCCTACTTGCTTAATGGAGGCGCCAAGCGCACGTAATACCATAAGCTGTTCTTTAATTTTGTGGAATAATAGTTGGAACGTTGATAGTAGTAAGACACTTGAAATAAGTAAGATAAAGAATGACAACACAATCATAAAAATCATTAATGCCTGTAAATTTTTCTTAAATTCATCATAGTCACTCATGACATCGACACGTAATTTTTCATCGAGCTGTTTCAAATCCGTACCAACTGAGGTTGCCACATTATCTTCCGTTTTAATGAGTGCAAACATACCGGCTGTTTGTGCAATACTATTTTCCATCCACATTTTCAACACATCATTTTGCATCAGGATTATATTAGGACTATCTGTGCCTTTTAAAGGTGGAAGGATTTCTTGGATCGTAAAGTTGCCTGTATCTGCTTCAGCGTAGTTTCCAACTGTTTTATTGAAAGTAACGTTTAAAGTATCACCGACATCTTTGTGAAAGAGACGTGCCACATTTTCAGTAATGACAACATCTTTCGGACCAAGATTAACAGTAAAATGATAGCGGCTTTTCACTAAGTCATCGTTTTCAACACCAACTGTATAAAATGATGTGTTTTGTTCATTTTCCACATTTGTATGAGCTAATGACACACTAGAAACGTTTGTAACACCAGGCATTGCCTCGAAATCTTCAATTTGCTGTGAAGTTAATAGCATATTTTGCTCGGGATTATAACCGACCATTAAATCCATTTCTCCATATAATGCTTGTATTTCTTCCTTCATTTGACTATTGGCATTCCATATGTAAACACTCATTGTCATCACAAGACAAATAGAAATGGTGATAATACTAATACTTGTTAATACATTGGCCCACGCTGCACGAAATAGCTTTACGGCAATGCTACGCATCGTAAACATTACACATCACCTCTAGTAATCAGTTTGAACTTTGCTAAAATGCAATCTAAATCCTCTACCGTTTGCTTATTTTGATAGGAATCCACAATGGCACCATCATGGAAGAATAATACGCGATTTGCATAAGTAGCCACATAAGGGTCATGTGTCACGAGTAAAATGGTTTGATTCATATTTTTTTGCAAGTCTACTAACAGCTCTAAAATTTCATCTGTTGTATTCACATCCAATGCACCAGTCGGCTCATCTGCCAGCAATATTGGTGGATTTGCAATAATGGCACGGGCTATCGCCACCCGTTGCTTTTGACCACCAGAAAGCTCATTTGGTCGATGCTTCGCCCATGCGGCAATATTGAGCTTTTCCATCATTTGCAGTACACGTACTTTGATCTCTTTACTTGGTACATCATTGAGGATAAGGGGGAGTGCAATATTATCTTCAACTGATAAATCCTTCAACAGATGGAATGATTGAAAGATAAAGCCGATATTCTCTTTTCGGAATTTCGATGCTTTTGGCTCTTGATAAATATCATGCGCTTCCTTTCCAAATAAGAATAGCGCACCTTCAGTCGGTTCATCGATGGCACTAATCATATTTAGTAGCGTACTTTTACCGGAACCGCTCGTCCCCATAATGGCCACCATTTCACCTTGATAAATCGTACAATGGATATTTTTCAATGCATTTACTGTATGATGCTTTTGTTGAAAGATTTTTGACATCCCTTCAATGCGTAACACTTCTGTTAAACGTCCCTCGGGAATTGGAATCGCATCAATGACTTCTTTCAACGGATTGAACCCATTCATCTATATATGCCCCCTTTAATTGTTGTCGTAATGCTTGTAAACCCCGGCGAATATGAGTTTTCACTGTGCCCTCTGGACATTGTAAAATCGCTGCAATATCCTTTACCGAGTAGTCTTGATAAAAACGTAATAGTAAAACTGTTTTATATTTTTCCTCTAGCTTGCAGAGAGAATGCCATAAATCTAGTTCTTCTTCGATATATGTAGGTGACGTACTATTGAGATCCTCTAATGTATGTGGTTCTACAAGCTGTACTGAGTTTTTCTTGGTAAGATAGGTTTTACAGCAATTAATGATAATGCGCGTTAACCAGGTAGAGAAATATTGAGGGTCCTTTAATTGAGGTAAGCCCTCATATGCACGGATAATGGTCTGTTGAAAAACTTCTACGGCGTCATTTTCATTTTGGACATAAACATAAGCCATTCGATATAGCTTTTGTTGTTCTTGTTCAATTAGCTGATAAAAAGCTTGCTCATCTCCGTTTTGTGCTAACTGTATTAATGTTTCTTGCTTTGTAGTAATGAAAATCGCCTCCTTCTGACTATTAGACTTGGCAAACCATCATTTCGATTCAAATTTTTTATATTTTCTTGGAATTTAGAGGTGGATCACCATAAATAGGAGATTACAGATTTTCCGAACGAGAAAACCCATGTAGGGTGTAGCCCGTCTTTAAACATGGGATGAAAGTGAGGTCAGACTAACAGGTAACTTTTGCTACCTTAATTGTCTGAAAGGTTGTTATCCTTCATGTATAGACAAGTAAAAGTCTTTAAAACACGCTCGTTCATTGAAAATTGGATATGGTTCGATAGCCTAATTCATGCTATCGGTAAAACAATATGTGTCGTCATGAAAAAGACGCTAAAACACATCGAACGAAACCAACTATACGCTATCGTAAAAGTAGCGTAGCCCTATCTGCTATATGCACTGGATGGGGCCCCAATCTTGAGAGCTGTTCAAAACAGAAATGGACTGCGAACGCTTAGTTACTCAGGAATCCCACTGACATTAGTCAGCTTGTCCCTTTAGGGGTGGGAGTCTCAAATTTGTTAAAGCCTAAACATCGTATATAAGTTGATTGAAGTGGAGACAGGGCGACTCATCGGACGCCTCCAGGAAAGTGCTCAGTCGGAACAGAAATCAACCCTACTTTATGCTGTTGTTACAATTTATGGTTAAAAATGATTTGTTGCTATAATACCATTAATTGGTGGAAGTGATGGAGGTTTAAGAGGAAAGACGAAAAATAACTAAATTAGAAGCATTTTAGAATAAAGGTACAAGATGAAACTAATTGCTGTACATAATGTGCGTATTTTAGGCCTCCTCTTTTTAGTAACAATAAAATAGAAAAATATTGAAGGAATTCTTCTATCTTTAATAGAAGGTCATATAGACACAAAAATAAAGGGGTGATTCGTTGAGATTAACGAAAGGGATTTCTGGTTTTGATGCAGACCATCTTATCGAACAGGATATGCGAACTTTCCAGTCGATGGTTTATCATTTAGTGACAAGTGAACAACGAGCAAAAGCTGTACAATTTATTAATCAGCCTCATTTTGTTTATATGCAAGCAGTGATTCAACTGGAGGATGAACATTTGACGATTCTTCATCACAGGCTAATGCCTTATATTGCGTTTGCTAAGTTCGATGAAGAGCTAACCTTTCAATTTTTAACGAAAACTCACTTACACAAATATTTTCCGATGCGTAAATGCCTTACTGCCGATACACTAAATACATTGTTGATGCAGGATAAGGAGTTGCACAGTTTATCTGAGGTGGAATGGAACTACATTTCACACTTTGATAGTAAAACAATTGGAGATGTTATCTTTAACTATTGGGATTAATATTTAAATAGAAGGAACAGCATATTTTTTATGACTGTTCCTTTTTATGTGTGTCAAAAGTGCTATTTTGAGTTTTGGGCTAGTCCATCTGTTTTATTTTCCGGATTGTATAATCTGCTATAAATTACATAAAAATTAGCTAGTTATTTCATTTAATGTAGAAAAAATTCCTGATACATCCAAGTTCTTCATTAAAATGGTAGATTACTAATGGTATTCAAATTATGACAAAGTACATTTAGGTTTGCATTGGAAAATAAGGAGAATTTGAAATGGATTTTAAGTCTATTAGTAAAAGAATTGTTTTTTCATTCAGCATTGTAATAGCAATAGTTGTTTTATTCATTGGTTACAATTACTACACAGTAAAACAAAGCAATAGCGCAACGGAACAAATTATTGATGAGGAAATGCAATTACTAATTACAGATTATGAGCAAGCGCAAACGATTGCGCTAAGAATTGCTGCAGCTAGAGGGTATGTACTTTCTGGCGAAGAAAAGTATAAGAAGATTTTTGAAGATAATGTAAAGCTGGCTGTTGAGAACGAACAAAAACGTTTAGCAATAACGGAGTCAGGCGATTTCAGCAAATATGCGGAAATGGCGAAGGAATGGAGTAGCTATGTTGAAAAAGAGGTACTTGATGTTTATGATCGAGGTCAGATTGAACTAGCTACGAAAAATTTAGCTTCTATGAGTGAAAAGGCGACGGAAATACGTGAAGGCTATGAGGGATTAGCCGAACATCGTAAGCAATCGATTAATTCTTTAGGCGTAGATATTGTTAACGCAGGAGAGACGAAGCAGCTGACAGGTATTATCGTTGGAATTGTCATTGTTATTGTGTCGATTATGATTGCATTGTTAAGTGCTCGAATCATTTCAAGACCAATCATCGCAGTGACAAATCGTATGCAACGAATTACTGAAGGTGATTTAAGTGAGCCTGCACTTGTTATAAAATCCAAAGATGAGGTAGGACAGCTTACAGAAGCGACTAATAAAATGTCCGATATTTTGAATCGTTTATTAAAGCAAATTCAAACAGTATCTAATGACGTAGCTGCGCATAGTGAAGAGCTTATGCAATCATCGACAGAAGTGAAAACGGGTACGGAACAAATTGTTGATACAGTTACTGAAATTGCAAGTGGCACAGAAGTGCAGGCGAGTAATGCATCAGATGTGGCGACAACAATGACAGAATTCACCTTAAAGATGACAGATGTCAATAATAGTAGTACAGATGTTCAGCAATATTCACAAAATGTCATGGCTTTAACGAAAGAAGGCCAAGGTTTAATGGACGCATCTACTGCGCAGATGACATCCATTCATCATATTGTGAAGGATTCTGTTTATAAGGTGGATGAACTCAGTAAACAAACACAGGAAATTTCAAAAATCGTAGCTGTAATTCAGGATATAGCTGCACAAACGAATTTACTAGCTCTTAATGCAGCTATCGAAGCGGCTCGCGCAGGGGAGCATGGTAAAGGTTTTGCGGTCGTTGCAGATGAAGTACGTAAACTCGCCGAACAAGTAGCCGTCTCAGTTGACGATATAACGGGGATTGTTCAAAAAATTCAACACGATTCTGACACGGTGACATCCTCACTGGAAACTGGCTATCAAGAGGTTGAAAAAGGTACGGCTCAAATCGCATCTACAAATGAAACATTCAGCCAGATTGCAGAGGCTGTTTACTCAATGTCAACGAACATTGATAGTATGACGACAAAGCTAGAAGAGGTAGTACAAAATACGGTTACGATTAATAAATCAGTGGACGAAATTGCCGCTGTATCAGAACAGTCTGCTGCAGGCATCCAAGAAACTTCAGCAACGATTGAACAAGCAGCAAGCTCTATGGATGAAATCAAAAATAGCTCAGCCAATTTAGCGGACATGGCAGAAAATTTAAACGATCTTGTTAGGAAATTTAAATTATAATTAAGCTTGTTAGAATTCTGAATTTGCATCTAATGCGGGTCCAAAAGAAGGTTAATCAGTAAACGCCATACCAAACTAAAGTAGCTGATGAAACATTATTAAGCGAAAGCACTGTTTGAGTTGTGCGCAATTGCATTATTACTGAAAAGAATAATGAAAATCGGAGAAACCAGCAATTGACGAGGAAATCGTGTGATTGCTGGTTTTATTTGGTTATGAGGTTTAGAGGCTAGGGTGAAGTCGAAGATATATATATTACTAAATAATTGTAAAATAATAGTTTTAATTTAGGTTTATAATACAGTGTTTTGTTATAATGGGGTAAGGTGCGAATAGCTAGCTAGCATAATTTTATAGAGGGACTCGCACCGAAAAACATAGATAATGATAGTTTTGATTGTATGTTTTTATTTCTTAATGACTATTTGTATTATTATTTATGTTAATAAATCAATTTATTTATTATTAATTTATTACTTTTTGCAGTCTCTTCTCGTATGAGGAGAGTGGATTGAAATCAAAGTGAGTGCAGTATAGACCACGCCCCATCCGTCTCTTCTCGTATGAGGAGAGTGGATTGAAATACCCTGTTTGAATCCATAAAAACAGCTCGCTCTTGTCTCTTCTCGTATGAGGAGAGTGGATTGAAATAACGATCAACGTTGGAATACCAATCGATTCGTCGTCTCTTCTCGTATGAGGAGAGTGGATTGAAATAGGAACAGCAATAAAGTAGTAATCGCCAGCTGTCGTCTCTTCTCGTATGAGGAGAGTGGATTGAAATATTATCTGAACGCCTGATTAACTCAGAAGCAATTGTCTCTTCTCGTATGAGGAGAGTGGATTGAAATATCTATTGCATCTAATACAACACTGACAAATTCGTCTCTTCTCGTATGAGGAGAGTGGATTGAAATCATGTTACTAGTGTTAAAGAATGTGCCGATATTGTCTCTTCTCGTATGAGGAGAGTGGATTGAAATACAATCCTTAATACTAAGGAAGCTAATATATACCGTCTCTTCTCGTATGAGGAGAGTGGATTGAAATTTATTCCATGAAGGAAAACAGCATGGAATCACGTCTCTTCTCGTATGAGGAGAGTGGATTGAAATCACTTTGGGAGAAAGGCCTAGAGGGGGCATATGTCTCTTCTCGTATGAGGAGAGTGGATTGAAATTGTAACAGTGGCTCTTATTGTAGATGCAATACGTGTCTCTTCTCGTATGAGGAGAGTGGATTGAAATTGTTCAAGTGAAGAATATATCGTCAGAACAAACGTCTCTTCTCGTATGAGGAGAGTGGATTGAAATCACATTAGAATTTACTAAATGCATTCCCAAAATCGTCTCTTCTCGTATGAGGAGAGTGGATTGAAATTTAATGAATACAGAATAAATTTTTTGATCTATTGTCTCTTCTCGTATGAGGAGAATGGATTAAAAGTAGAAGATTATTGCGATATCCTTGATGTCTTTAAATGAAGAATTGGATAAAAAATAACTAATTTAAGAAGGTGAATGTAAATGGCGGTAAAAGACTTTATTGCACATATTCGGACTAGTGATGGAGCGGAGCAATTGTTAGTAGATCATTTGAAAGAGGTGCAATATATTGCTGAAAATATAGGACAGAAAATTGGACTTAAGCATGTAACAGGGCTTGCTGGTATGTTGCATGATATGGGCAAATTTAGTGAAGCGTTCCAGGAATATATTCGCGATGCGGTGGCAAATCCTTCTGATCCACCAAAACGAGGGAGTGTTGATCACTCGACGGCTGGTGGGAAATTTTTGATGGAGCATTTTCAACAAGTAAATTCTGTCTCCCCTTTTTTAGTAGAGTGTGTTTCTAATGCTATTTTTTCCCATCATGGACAGTTACTAGATATGGTAGATATGGATGGGAAGTCGCCTTTTGTGAATCGGTTGACATCTGAAAAGAATATAGATTTCCCACAAGTAAAACAACGTTTTTTACAAAATATGTATGATGTATCCTATATGAACAATTACGTTATAAAGGCTGCAAAGGAATTGGAAACGTTTTTTTGTAATAAACTGAAAAATGTGAAAACTGCAGAGGGAGTAGCCGGTGTTATACAAAAAGAAACAAGCTTTGTCACGATATTTATTTTTAGTGCTTTGATTGATGCAGACCGTCGCAATTCACGAGCATTTGAGGAACAAGAGAAAATTACACCTTTCGATGTACAATCACTTTGGAAAACATTTGAAGAACACTTAAATAATGATTTAATCGAAAAGCAGAAAAATTCTTTACCTAACGAAATTACACGATTACGCAAACAAATGTCGCTAGATTGCCTAGATAAAGCATCACGACCAACAGGTATTTATACACTATCTATTCCTACAGGCGGTGGAAAGACATTAGCAAGTCTTCGTTTTGCCCTGCGACATGCACAGCTTCATCAAAAGCAACGTATTATTTACATAGTACCGTACACAACCATCATTGAGCAAAATGCACAAGAGGTGCGTGAAGTTTTACAGGCTGAAGATTATGTATTGGAGCATCACAGTAATGTAATTGAGGATACTGAACACAATGAAAATCTATCCTTTAAGGAATATCAAGTGTCAAGAAGGTTGAATACGGCAAAGGATGATTGGGATGTACCGATAATTTTTACGACGATGGTACAATTTTTAGAGACGTTTTATAGTGGTAAGTCGCGTAATATGAGAAGGTTACATAACTTAGCAAACAGCATACTTATTTTTGATGAAGTGCAATCCGTACCGATTCATTGTGTATCTTTGTTTAATGAGGCGTTGAATTTCTTGAAAAATACATGTAATACCACATCTATTCTATGTACAGCTACACAACCTGCTCTCCAACTTGTCCGAAATAATATTAAGATTGATGAGGAACTTGTGGAAGACTTACCAACGAATATTCAAGCATTTAAGCGTACTTCCATCACGTCGCTCTTAAAAAATAAGGGGTGGAACACGGAGGGACTAAGTGGTTTTGTGGAAGAATCATTAATCCAACGTAACAATGTATTAGTTATTTTAAATACAAAAAAAGCAGTTCGTGACTTATACGAACAGCTTAAATATGCTGATTTTGAGGTTGTGCATTTAAGTACTGGCATGTGTCCTGCGCATCGAAAGAAAAAAATTGAAGAGATGAGACAGAAACTACATAGAAAGGAAAAGTTTGTTTGTATTAGTACGCAATTGATTGAAGCAGGGGTGGATATAAGCTTCGAGTGTGTTATCCGCTCGTTAGCTGGATTAGACTCTATTGCACAGGCTGCAGGACGTTGTAATCGTAATGGTGAGGTAGAAATACAAGACGTATATGTCTTTAACCATGCAGAGGAATCGCTCAGCAAGCTACCAACTATTAAAATGGGCGGAGAATGTTCGCGTTATATAATGAAGGATTTACAGGATAATCCTGCGCTATTTGGTGGTTATTTAATGTCAACCGAAGCAATGATGCATTACTTTAATCATATTTATAGGGCGTTTGATTCAAAGTTGAATTATCCATTATCAAAACTTAAAACAACAATTTATGAGTTATTGTTTCGGTTAGATACAGATGAGAATAAAGCATATATTAAGGGACCTGGTAAGCAATATCCATTAGCAACCCTAGCTAGTTATAAAACAGCTTTTTCTCATTTTGAAGTGATTGATGCCAAAACGCAAGGTGTACTTGTGCCTTATGGTGAGGGGAAAGATCTCATTAGTCGGCTCATAGGTTGTGAGCCAATCGATGATTATCAAGTATTTTTGAAAAAAGCCCAGCAATATAGCGTTAACTTGTTCCAACATGATTTTGAGGCATTAAAGAAAAATAACCAGCTAATTGTAGTTCAGTTCGGAACTTTTAATATTTATGTAGCGAAAGAAACTGCACATGATGATCAATTTGGAATAAGTGTTCAGGGAGAAGCGCAGTTAGACGATTGTATTATTTAAGAAGTGAAAAGCAGCTCATTGCTTTTCAGGTAGTGAGCTGCATTCAAACTTAAATGATATAGTATATTTTTCAATCCACGCTATTAAGCGACATGAATAATAATAGCATAAATTCTTGGATAGTTAAATTTTAATTTTATAATAGATTGTTCATATAATATATTAATTTAATGTTTGTTATGTCTCTGAAAAATGATTGACAAAATAGGTTTATATTGTAACAATTGGTTATAGATAATTCTTTATAGGATTACTCTCTTGGGAATTTTTGAGTGGTAGATTCTACTTTTTATCACCTCCCGTTAAGAAGAGAATTTCCCTCAAAAATCCACAGAGAAGTTCGTGTAATAAATCTATTAATTCAAGGAGGTGATAAAATGACAAAAATACGAAATCAAATTGAGTTTGAGGTACATGGTGCCTATGCATTATTTACAGACCCACTAATGAAGCTTGGTGGTGAAAAGATGACAACTCAAATTCCAAGTTATCAAGCACTAAAAGGAATTGTGGAATCGATCTACTGGAAACCTAGCATCATTTGGTATATCGATGAAATACGTGTCATGAATGCTATTCGTATGGAATCGAAGGGTGTACGACCAATTGACATGTCAGGAGGTAATACGCTTGCCAATTACAGTTATTTGCGAGATGTACGTTATCAAGTGAAGGCACATTTTGAGTTTAATAAAAATCGAATGGATTTAGAGCAAGATTTCAACGAGAATAAACATCACAACATTGCTAGACGTTGTGTCGAAAAGGGTGGGCGTCGTGATGTCTTTTTAGGTGCAAGAGAATGTCAGGCTTATGTAGAGTCCTGCAATTTTGGTGCTGGGGAAGGTTTTTATGATAATTATGATGAGGTGCATTTTGGTACGATGGTGCATGGCCTAAATTATCCTGACGAAACAGGACGTAATATGCTAGAAACAAGACTTTGGCAGCCTAGGATGAAAAATGGCTATATTTCTTTTATTCGTCCAGAAGAATGTTCTCTTGTTCGACCGATTAAGGAAATGCATGCAAAGTCGTTTAATCTAGGAGAATCAATGACAGCTGTGGACGAAGAATACGATGAGCTGGAGGTGAAGAAATGAGTTATTTACGTGCTTTGTTTTATACCTACGAAGAAAATGAAGCGCAAGTAGGAGAGATTTTCTCGAAAGAAACA
This sequence comes from Lysinibacillus sp. NPDC056232, assembly GCF_042267565.1. Classification (NCBI taxonomy): domain Bacteria; kingdom Bacillati; phylum Bacillota; class Bacilli; order Caryophanales; family Bacillaceae; genus Lysinibacillus; species Lysinibacillus sp. NPDC056232. The sequence continues at coordinate 82,695 of NZ_JBHJTF010000014.1, forward strand.
AAAGATAAAAAAGTGCTTGAATATTCATTACTGCCGATTTCGCACACAACTCAAACAGCACATATTGAAATGATTATTAATCTTGATGGTACATTATATGATGCAAAAGTAATTGGAAAAATCAATACCATTTTACCGTTTACCGAAAGCTCTGGTAGTCGTTCAGGGAAAAATTATGTGTCTCATATGTTGCAGGACAAGCTGATGTATGTGGCAGGTGATTATATTGATTTTACACAAGAAGAAGATAAAAGAGATGCACATCTCCATTATTTAGATCAACTCGGAGAATGGTGTGATTCGCACTATAGTCATCCGCACATACAAGCAATATACGAATATGTGAAAAAGGGAACACTTATTCAAGATTTGGTAGAGCGCTCTATTTTACATTTAACAGAAGCAGGACAATTGCGTTCAAAATGGGATACAAAGCAGGATGGTGAAAAGCCACCTATTTTCCAGATGCTCGCAGGTGCGCAGGAAAGCGCATTTGTTCGTTTTAATGTTCATGTACCTGGAGAAATTACTGATCCTGTCTGGAGTAATAAGGATATATATGATGCATATAGTCAATTTTATAATACAAAGCTTCAGGAAAGCGATATTTGCTATGTAACAGGTGAATATTTACCTTTCACTGTGCGTCACCCTAATAAGCTACGTAATTCGGGGGATAAGACTAAGTTAATTTCAGCAAATGACAGTAGCGGTTTTACATACCGTGGTCGTTTTAAGGATAGCTTTGAAGCGGCGAATATTAGTTATGATGTCTCACAAAAGGCGCACAATGCACTGAAGTGGCTGATTGAACGACAAGGCAAGCAAGTGGACGGGCGTATCTTTCTTGTATGGGGCTCAAAAAATCCAGGTATGCCATATGTAGCTGACGATTTATCGAGTAGTGTGTTTACTGGATGGAATGATTTCTTGGTACAGCGCGATGCTATGCTTGCGCAAAAAGCTGATACAAAGAAGGTATTGGCAGACCAGCATAGTTTACTTATTAGCGGTATAAAAAAGAACATGAATATTCAAGAACATGATGATGAAAAGGTTTATATTTTAACGCTTGATGCGGCAACCCCTGGACGGTTAGCAGTACTCTATTATCGAGATTTAGATATTAAAGATTATTTTGATAAGCTATTAATCTGGCATAAGGATTGTAGCTGGCGTCATACGCGGAAGAAAGAAAATGAATGGGTGCAGTACTTCGGCTCTCCGTCCTTTTATACAATTGCACATGCCGCATACGGCCCAAGACCTAGTGATAAGGTCGTCAAAGGTGTGATGGAGCGGATGCTGCCTTGCATACTTGATGGACGAAAAATTCCGATTGACATAGTGCGGAGTGCAATTGTTCGTGCTTCAAATCCCCAATTCTACGATCAAATGTGGGAGTGGGAACAGGTACTAGGAGTAGCGTGCTCACTCGTGAAAAAGCATTATTTTGATAAAGATAAGGAGGTTTATACTATGGCACTTGATACGACAAATCCAGAACGTGATTACTTATTTGGTCGTTTGCTCGCAGTTGCAGATGTGTTAGAACGTAATGCCTTGGGCAAGGAAGAAAACCGTCCGACTAATGCGTTGCGTTATATGAATGCATTTTCTCGACATCCAGCAAGGACATGGGCAACGATTCAAAGAAATCTACAACCCTATCAAATGAAGTTACGAGAAAAGGGCATTTATTATACAAAGCTCATTGATGACATTGGTGCACAAATGGATATAAAAGATTTTACGGATGAGCCACTTAGTGGGAAATATTTATTAGGTTATTACAGTCAACGACAAGCATTGTACACAAAAAAAGAAAAGAATGATGAGGAGAGTTAAACGATGACAACATTAGATCATAAAATTGATTTTGCGGTTGTATTTTCTGTACAAAATGCCAATCCAAATGGTGATCCATTAAATGGTAATCGCCCGCGTCAAAATTACGATGGTTATGGTGAAGTATCGGATGTGTGTATTAAACGTAAATTACGCAACCGCCTACAAGATATGGGGGAAGCAATTTTTGTACAATCTGATGATCGTAATAATGACGGCTTTAAAAGTTTAAACGATCGAGCAGATGCGATTCCAGAGCTTAAAAAGATAAAGGCTGATAAAAAAGGCAACGCCGATGTGTATGCAACGATTGCGAGTAGTACTTGGTTTGATGTGCGTGCATTTGGACAAGTTTTTGCTTTTAAAGGAGATTCTTTGTCTGTTGGTGTTCGTGGTCCAGTATCTATTCACCCATCTATTAGTCTTGCTCCAATCGACATTACAAGTATTCAAATAACAAAAAGTGTGAATTCTGTAACGAGCGATAAAAAAGGATCTGATACAATGGGCATGAAGCATCGAGTTGATTTTGGTATCTATAAGTTTTTTGGAAGTATTAATACACAATTAGCTGAGAAAACAGGCTTTACAAATGAAGATGCTGTTAAATTAAAAGAAGCATTAATTACATTGTTTGAAAACGATGCTTCCTCTGCTCGTCCAGAGGGATCGCTAGAAGTACATAAAGTGATTTGGTGGGAGCATAATTCAAAGCTTGGCCAATACTCATCAGCTAAAGTACACCGTTCTTTAAAGCTAGATGGAAATTCATTTGAGGATTTAACAATTAAAGTTGAGCCATTAGAGGGGCTGAGGGTTCATGAGCTGGACGGTAAATGATGATGTCGATTATTTAATGTTATCGGGTATTCAGCACTTTCGCTTCTGCCCAAGGCAATGGGCGTTAATTCACATTGAACAGCAGTGGGCAGAAAATGTTTTGACGATTGAAGGACAACATGTTCATGAAAAAGCAAATCAACCATTTTTACGTGAAAAGCGTGGAAATAAATTAATTGTGAGAGCGATGCCCATTCGCTCTCACAGTTTAATGACGAATGGTATTTGTGATGTCGTGGAATTTCACGAGCATAAAGATGGTGTCCCTATACATGGTGAGACAGGTACTTTTTTACCAATCCCAATAGAATACAAGCGTGGAAAACCAAAAAGGGGACAAGAGGATGTTGTTCAGCTTGTAGCGCAAGTGATGTGTTTAGAGGAGATGTTATTATGTAATATCCCCGTAGCATACCTATTTTATGATGAAATAAAACGCCGTGTGAAAATCGATATTACAGATGAAATGCGTGATGAAGTACGGTCTGTGTTTAAACAGATGCATCATTATTTTGATAGAAGACATACGCCAAAGGTGAAAACGGGCAAGCACTGTGCAAGCTGTTCTTTACAAAATTTATGCATGCCGGAGCTCATGTCATCGGCTACGGTTCGTCGCTATATGGAGAGGTATTTATAATGAAAAAATTATTAAATACATTATTTATTACAACTCCTGACATTTATCTGTCGTTAAAAGGTGAGAATGTTGTAATAACACATGAAGATCAACAGCTTGGTAGATTCCCTCTACACAACTTTGAGGCAATCTGTACTTTTGGATATGCTGGAGCTAGCCCTAAATTAATGCATGCATGTGCAGAAAAGAATATTAATTTAACCTTTTTGTCACGTTCAGGAAGATTTCTGGCGCGAGTGATTGGTGAAAGCAAAGGGAATGTTATCTTACGTAAAACGCAATATCGTTTATCAGAAAGTGAAGTTGAAAGTGCGAAAATTGCTCGTAGTTTTATTTTTGCAAAGATTTCTAATCAAAAATGGATTTTAGAGCGAATGGCACGTGATTATCCTCTTCGTATAGATGTACCTATGTTTAAGCAAGTTTCTAGTGAATTGACAGTAACGATGAAGTCGATTTTAGTGACTGAAAACTTAGAAAGATTACGTGGGCTTGAGGGGCAGGCCGCCACAGCATACTTTAAATTGTTCGATCAAATGATTTTGCAACAAAAAGACGTTTTTTACTTTAAAAATCGAAATAGACGTCCACCAACAGACAACGTAAATGCTTTATTATCTCTTGCCTACACATTGCTTTCCTCAGATGTTACAGCTGCTTTGGAAACTGTAGGTTTGGATGCTTATGTAGGCTATTTACATCGCGATCGCCCGGGTCGTGCATCACTCGCTCTGGATGTTATGGAGGAGCTTCGTGGTGTCATGGCAGATCGTTTTGTTCTAAAGATGATTAACAAAAAAATGATGCAGTCTACTGATTTTGTACAAAAAGAAAATGGCGCTGTACTTTTAACAGATGACGGGCGAAGGAAATTTATTAAAGCATGGCAAGAACGTAAACAAGAAAGTCTTACACATCCTTTCTTAAACGAAAAAATAAATTGGGGTCTTGTACCTCACGCACAAGCTATGTTACTTGCACGTTATTTACGGGGAGATTTAGAAGAATACCCACCATTTTTATGGAAATGAGGGTTTTACATGTTAGTATTAGTCACGTACGATGTTGTCACAAAAACACCTGCTGGTCAAAAACGTTTACGTAAGGTTGCAAAAATATGTGAAAATTACGGTATACGTGTACAAAATTCTGTTTTTGAATGTGTAGTGGATGCAACTCAGTTTAAGCAACTACAACTCGCACTTCAGGAAATTATTAATGTGGAAGAAGATAGTCTACGCTTCTATCAACTAGGCAACAATTACAAATCAAAGGTTATTCATATTGGAGCAAAAGAAACATTCAATGTTGAAGATACATTAATTTTGTAATCAGCAATCGGTGCGGATGCCAAGCTAACATAAATCTCTAAAGAGATTCGCACCGAATTTTGCTACAAAATCAATTATTTAAAATGCTCTGTATGATACAAAAGATTTAGGATGAAATTATAAAAAGCAAAAATCAATTAGAATCATTAATTTTTTATGGTTTTTTGCAGTCACTCTCTGTATGGAGAGTGTGGATTGAAATTATTTAGTAGTAACGTTTTATCAGGTTGGTTACAGTCACTCTCTGTATGGAGAGTGTGGATTGAAATTAGTAAACATTAATAAGCTTTTAAATAAACATAAGTCACTCTCTGTATGGAGAGTGTGGATTGAAATTAATATGCAGTAACTACATTAATGACAGATACTGTCACTCTCTGTATGGAGAGTGTGGATTGAAATTGTATAGACCAAGCGCAGCGTAGCCACGCTATTTTGTCACTCTCTGTATGGAGAGTGTGGATTGAAATATAATCTTTAGACCAACTCAATAAGTTGTTCGTGTCACTCTCTGTATGGAGAGTGTGGATTGAAATTGGGAGCGAAAGTTACTTGGTGAAATGAGAGAACTGTCACTCTCTGTATGGAGAGTGTGGATTGAAATACAAACTGTGGAATCGTGCTAGCATGTTCATTCGTCACTCTCTGTATGGAGAGTGTGGATTGAAATAATTGAATTGAATGTATTTACAAAATGTATATCGTCACTCTCTGTATGGAGAGTGTGGATTGAAATGGATAAACATCTTTGACGTAAATAATTAGACCTGGTCACTCTCTGTATGGAGAGTGTGGATTGAAATGAAATTAGAAAGGCATAATGTGACTTATCAACTAAGTCACTCTCTGTATGGAGAGTGTGGATTGAAATTCTAAATCAAAGGTGGATACTACACTCATAACATCGTCACTCTCTGTATGGAGAGTGTGGATTGAAATCTATGATTGGAGAACGTAATAACCCTCGACCAGTCACTCTCTGTATGGAGAGTGTGGATTGAAATATTTTCTCTAACCAGGTAAAAAGATTTACGTCCAGTCACTCTCTGTATGGAGAGTGTGGATTGAAATACATCAACCACGCCAGGTACATTGGATGGCACCGAGTCACTCTCTGTATGGAGAGTGTGGATTGAAATAGCATCAAACACTTTAAATAACACATTTACGCTTGGTCACTCTCTGTATGGAGAGTGTGGATTGAAATATGGGGTACGGCCTTTAGGTAAATGGGTCAGGAAGTCACTCTCTGTATGGAGAGTGTGGATTGAAATTTCCATCTCGACGCACCAGGTACACCGACAATTCAGTCACTCTCTGTATGGAGAGTGTGGATTGAAATATACGGCTCCGGTCTGCAGTTAATTGTTTTTTTGTCACTCTCTGTATGGAGAGTGTGGATTGAAATGTCATTTGAACAATATCAGCAACGGCTTGATGATGTCACTCTCTGTATGGAGAGTGTGGATTGAAATTATGACAGCTGAAGCAAACGCATATCCCATAATCAGTCACTCTCTGTATGGAGAGTGTGGATTGAAATTGTATAGATCAAGCGCAGCGCAGCCACGCTATTGTCACTCTCTGTATGGAGAGTGTGGATTGAAATCTTTCATTAGCTCTAGGACTTGTTTAACATCGCGTCACTCTCTGTATGGAGAGTGTGGATTGAAATTCTGTGGTCCATCGATGCACCAGGTACACCGACGTCACTCTCTGTATGGAGAGTGTGGATTGAAATTTCAAGTAACACCTTATAGTCATCAACAGTATTCTGTCACTCTCTGTATGGAGAGTGTGGATTGAAATATGGCAAAGGCGTGTAAATCCTCACCATCACCAAGTCACTCTCTGTATGGAGAGTGTGGATTGAAATTGCCTTGTTATATGTAATAACAAATGTGTCACCCTGTCACTCTCTGTATGGAGAGTGTGGATTGAAATAAGCAAATCATTACGATATGCAAGACAATAAAGGTCACTCTCTGTATGGAGAGTGTGGATTGAAATACAAGGTACTAATGATATTAATAAATCGATTCGTGTCACTCTCTGTATGGAGAGTGTGGATTGAAATTTTGTTAGCATAGTCTCTTTTAATAGCTTCAAAGTGTCACTCTCTGTATGGAGAGTGTGGATTGAAATTAATACAAAACTGCGTGACATACACGTTTTTTCGTCACTCTCTGTATGGAGAGTGTGGATTGAAATAACCTTAAAACACTACGTAACATGAACAGAATGAAGTCACTCTCTGTATGGAGAGTGTGGATTGAAATATTTACTTCCGGGTACCCTTTAGAAATGCCATAGTCACTCTCTGTATGGAGAGTGTGGATTGAAATTCCGAATTGGTCTGTCATCTATTACGCCTCCCGTCACTCTCTGTATGGAGAGTGTGGATTGAAATTTCCTGAAACAACGCACAACCGTCCAACGGCTCGCGTCACTCTCTATATGGAGAGTGTGGATTGAAATCCGAATTTCGAAGCCACCAACGTTTCCAGGTAGTCACTCTATGTATGGAGAGTATAATTGAAATTACTGCATCATCGAATGTCTTCCCACAATTTTTTTATAAGCATGTTGCCATTAAAGGTTTATCAAATAAAACATTCTAATCTTATCAACAATTAAATTGTCTGCCTATGAAGGTAATTTATTTATACAAAATTGAATAATTGGAAGTTCAATGGGGCTATAAATAAAATAAAACCGACAATTAATTTCATGATTTCATGAAAAAGCTTCGATAAGGAGTGTGGAGATGGCGACACTTGTTGTAAAGAGAGGTATTATGCACAAATACCAAAGCATTGGGCAGGCGATTCAAGAGGCACAGCCGGGAGATTTTATTGAAATCCGGGAAGGGATCTATGAAGAAAGCTTCGAAATTTCTAAAAGGCTTACACTGTATGGAGTAGGGAATGTGACCATTAAAGGTGGCGTGTTTATCCGCTATCAGACACTTGTCAATATGCGAAATTTACGTTTTACTCAAGGGCAGGGTATTTATGTAAAGGGAGATTTACAGCTAGAAAACTGTGTCATTGAGCAACAAATGGTGCAAACACAAGTAACCGTAAGCTTCGGAAGTCTAATGATGAAAAATGTTGATGTTTTAGCGAGCCCTGTCAATCATGTTGGCTTACGTATTGATAATGGTTCAAGTGTTATTCTAGTGGATACGACTATCCAGCATCATGTGAAGGCTCAAATCATGGTGCAAAATAGCGAAATAGCATTGACAAATTGCATGTTGTTGGAAGGGTACGCGAATGGTATTTATGCAATACAGGATGTGAAGATGGAGATGATGGATTGTGAAATTCATGGACATCCAAAGGCGCAAATTGTTGCAGCTTCCAGTTCAATTTCAATGATGAATACACTTATTCACCAAGGGCAAGATGTAGGGGTGCAAGTTTTCGATAGCTCGAAACTAACGATAGATGGCTGTGAAATCAAGCAACATCAAGACACGCAACTGGTTGTTCATCAAAGTGAGTTGTTAATGACGGATTCTATCTTTTCTGATGGGCAAGGGAATGGCATTTTTCTTGGGGAGAAATCTAAGGCGATATTGTACGATTGTAAAATCCATCGACATGCGAAGTCGCAGTTATTAATTGATAATAGTAAAGTGGAGTTTCGTACATGTAGGATAGATGAGGGAGAGGCAACAGGAGTAACGATTGTCAACGAAGCCGATGTATCGATGACAGAGTGTGATCTCCAAGAACATCCGCAATTTCACTTTATTATCGACTCAAGCGGGCTAATGCTCAATCAGTGCATGATTCAATTTGGGCAGGCTGGTGGTATTTATGGTAATGATCACGCCAAGATTACGCTTCAGAACACCATAATTCGAGAGCTCGAAAGTCATCATATTTATATCAATAACGCTCGACTCTTTACTGATAATTGTACTTTTGAACATATTAGCGGGAATGCGATTACTTGTATTGATGCTATTTTTGAAGTTGCGAATAGTGAATTTAAAAACTGTTATGAAGGCCCGCATACAATCGTTTGGTCTGATCAGTCAATGGGACGTATTGAGCATTGTACGATTGATGAGGCAGATCGTACATTTTTAGCGATGTCCAATCAATCTTTACTTGAGATGGTGTACACAGATCTATCTACTGTAAAAATACCCGCTATTGTACAGGGGAAGAGTCAATTATTTATCGAAGGGTATACGAACGAGACAATGTGGAAGTGTGATGCATCGTCGAGAATAGTTTATTTGCCAGTTATTACAAGCGACAAGAGAAAGCGAGTAAATCGAGCAGAAGTTATGAATATCCAAATACTGGACGAAAAATCACGAATGCCGGGTGGGAATTTACAGAAACTTAACATAATACCACCAGGTAAATAATGTTAATAAAACAGTGTAGTAACCGAATAAAGAAGTAGGATAAGTAGTTTCAATTATTTTGAAATTACTTTTTTTTAGGGATAAAAGCGCTTTAATAACGAGAAGGTGTATAATTAAGATGGATATATAAAGACACTTACTGTCATTGTTCGTAGTAATTTATAATTTTTATGTAAACGGTTTCTTTATAGTAGTTTTAACGTTGTAGCGCAGAATACTAAAATTCGACAAAAGTACTTGTTATTTTTATAATAGAATTAATGACTAACAAGTATCGATATTTGGTACTGCATTAAAAATTATTATTAAATAACAATGATTTTTTACGGAAGTTAAAATTTTATTGTATTTAAGTAGATTTTGGATTGTTTAATTTCTATATGTTATCCTATAATCAGTAAAAAAAGTTCAGGAATGGTTGTAGAGTATGTTGTTTTAGAAATATGAATAATGATTGTAAAATAATATTTGGATGAATTAGAGGTGAAAAAGGAATGTTTGGGCTTACAAAAGAAGAAATTATGTTAATGCTTGAGAAGGTAGGATTAGAAGAGAGACAAAAAAATGCAATTGCGGACATCCTGCATCTTAACAATTTGCGAATCGAGCAACAACTTGCATTTATTATCCACTTAGTTATGGACGAGCGCGAAAGAAGTATTACCAACAATACATATTTAAATTAAAAATGTTGTAGGATAAGAAATTTAATTTTTTCACACATACCATATAGTTTGTTATAGAAAAAACGAATTGACTAGAAATCATGTTCAAAAATAATAACACTTTAAAATGATTGTAACTATTATTTTATCCTACTTATAGATGAATAAAATCACAAGTGCTATGTATTTACTAAATGCACTTGTGATTTTTTAAGTTCTTTCAGCGGGTGTTTGGACACCCGCTGAAAGAACTTAAAGCCTCCGGCGGATGTCTTGTTTAAAGTTTGTCAATTTCCATGGCTGCCTGTTTAATCATATAAAAACTCTTTCTTGAATGGTAAAATTTGAAACTTTTTTATTTTTCAGAACGTAAAGAGATAAGATAGAAAAGAATGGGAAGTGTAGTACTTTGAAGCAAGCGTTACTGATACTTGATATTCAAAATGATTACTTTAGTGATCAAGCTAGAATGCCTGTAGCAAAGCATCAAATTGAGCCTACTTTAAATGGCATAAATGACCTTATAAAGAGCGCTGAAAAATCAAATGTTCCTATCATCTATATTAGGAATGAGTTTGAGCGAATGCATGTACTTTCGAATCTTTTACGAAAATTCACTGCGTTAAAAGGAAGTAAAGGTGCTGAATTGGATGAACGACTATTAAGATCCGAGGGTGCGTATTTTTCAAAGAATAAAGCGGATGCATTTAATAATCCCAGCTTAGTAACGTATTTAAAGAATAATGACATAAACCAATTAATAGTAACGGGTGCATTTATAGAAGGCTGTGTCACTGCAACAGTGAAAGGGGCCCTAGCTAGAAATTTTGCTGTAACAGTTGTGAGAGATGCAGTCGCAGGTGCTACAGATCAACGTAAGGAAGTAGCCTTAACAAAGCTAGCTACACAAGACATCTTAATCCTTACTTCGCAGCAGGTTTTTGAAAGTGAAAATGACAAAGGGGGAATTTGAAATGACACTTTTACAACGATTAATCGAGCAAGCTAAAAAACCACGAGGATTCGTAGGCTCACTGATGCTACGAATTATGAATAAGGCACATAGCGGTATGAATACTTGGCTCATGAAACAGGAAGCTGTAAATGATGGCAATATTGTGTTAGATATTGGATGTGGAGGTGGAAAAACACTTCAATCCTTATCGAAAATGAATCCAAGTGGTAAAATTTATGGTATAGACTTTTCTGCGCAGGCTGTTAAAGATTCTACGAAAACCAATCAAATGGATATAGCAAATGGAAAAGTGATCGTGACGCAAGCAAGTGTTTCGAGCATTCCGTACACAGATAAGTTTTTCGATACGATTACAGCGTTCCAAACACATTATTTTTGGCCTGACTTAGCTAATGATGTGAAAGAAGTATATAGAGTGTTGAAGGACGATGGGAAGTTTATCATCATTTCGGAGCTCTATAAAATTAATTATCATATGAAAGCCTACAAAACAAAACCTGAAATCAAGCAGTTGTTTGAAAGTGTTGGGTTTCAAACTGTTACTATAAGAGAAAACACGCAAAAAGGATGGCTTTGTATTACAGGGATTAAATGAACCATAAAAAATGGAGGATATATGAATGAAAAGATGTGAATGGGTAAAGTTAGATGAACCTTTATATGTTGAGTATCATGACAAGGAATGGGGTATTCCTGTCCATGATGATCAGCATTTATTTGAGATGCTCTGTCTAGAAGGGGCACAGGCTGGTCTTAGCTGGTGGACGATTCTACAAAAAAGAGAGGGCTACCGGGCAGCTTTCGACCAATTTGAAGCTTCGAAAATCATTCTCTATACGGAGGACAAGCTACAGGAGCTTAGACAGGATTCTCGCATTGTCCGAAATAAGCTTAAAATTGCTAGTGTTGTAACGAATGCTCAAGCCTTTCTACGGATACAGGAGCAATATGGCTCCTTCTCTGAATATATTTGGGGCTTTGTAGACCATCAGCCGATTATCAATGAATGGTCGTCCATTGCAGACGTACCTGCTACAACAGAAATTAGTGAACGCATGAGCAAGCAATTAAAAAAAGACGGTTTTAAATTTGTTGGTAGTACGATTTGCTATTCATTTATGCAGGCAACAGGGATGGTAAATGACCATGTCGTAGATTGTATTTGTCGCAGTGAGGGGGTAGTTGATGAAAATTGATGCTATTAAGGCTCAATTAGTAAGGCAGGCAACGATCTTTGAAACGGGTGGGATTAGACCTACACATGACCTGCTAGAAAGCTGGATTGGCTTTGTAGGCTGGTCATTACCATCTGAGCAATTGCCACAAGGGTTTCAGCCACTTGCTACATTATTTTTAAAGGAGCTGCCTTTTGTACCCGCATCGCTTCAACATATTGAGCTGCTAACGCTATTTATCAATGAAGACATATTTGATCACCTTATAGAGGATGATCTTAGCCGTTTTTTTGAAATAAAAGCATATACTTCTCTAGAAGGTTTAGTCCAGCAAACTTGGCAACATGACCGTATTCGAGCCTTCCCGCTTATTTCGAAATGGATTGACAATGATTATCCGACATGGGATGGGGGAGGGATTCCATCTGATGTAGAGGATGAAATATTGAGGCTAGAGCACGAGGAAGATGTTGAGTACTTCGATGATATCGTAGAGGAAATATACGCCGTGCATAAAATTGGCGGCTATCCAGCTTTTTGCCAAAGTGGTCGTGATTACGGAGAGGAGTTTCCCTTTGTATTCCAGATTGCCTCTGACGGGAAAGCATATTTTAATATCGTCGATAATGGGAATTTCTATTTCTTTTTTAATCGTGAGCTAAATGAGTGGCGTGTTTATTGCGATTTTTATTAGCGATAAAACCATTTTCACGTTCAAACAGCAAGGTTACAGTGATAATCCATTGATGGCATGATTAGGAGGAATGAAGATGCGGAGGCATACTTCCGAAATTAGAAAAGTAAAGAAGGAGAGAAAAATGGGGAATAAAACGGTCATTAAGAGCGGTATTAGTTTTGGCTCGGTATTGGCCATTACTATTTCTTGGAGTGTCAATCATTCGATCATCTGGGCAATCATACATGGTTGTTTAAGTTGGTTGTATGTCATTTATTACGCAATATTTAGATAGATAGTGAATAGTATGTGAAATTTAATCAAGGAACGGGCTGAATGTGGAACCTGACGCTGTGCAATTGTTTAGCGATACATTGCATCGTATACATACAATAGTGAATGTGCTTCGTTCATAACTTTTGAGTATTTAGCATAAATAACTAAGTGCTCTTTTAATGAAAAGCTCATATTATGAAAGATTACTAACATCTTTCCATGTATCGTAGAAGAAAGGTTGATAGGATGACACATCAAGTAACCGCCACAAGCCATTTTGATTTTAATGCTTCAGGCGTTGATGAAATATTACAAAATGTAGCATTTATATTATCTACTTTCGTAATATCTTGCCCTTTATACAGAGATTTTGGTTTTAGACTAGACACTCTTCCACCTTTCCAGCTTGCCAAAAGACGTAATACTGCACGTCTTTTAGAAAGCATTCAACGTTTCGTGCCACAAGCTATAGTAATCGATGTAGATTATCTTGGAGATGCATATGTAGGAAAATTAGAACCAGTTGTGAAAGTCATCGTAAACGAATAAACAATTAAGATGTAGATTGTCCTTTCCTTACAGAAATTTGCCAGGCTATATAAATGTAAGCCTGGCAAATATTTTAAGGAGAATTATATATAAATAATATTTGTTCGATGCGTAGACCGGGAAAGTGGGATTCATTCATTATTTAACTTATTTCAGCGGGTGTACAAACATCCGCTGAAATAAGTTAAAAGCCTCCGGCGGATGTCACGGAAATCGGAAAGGAGTTCTTTGTGCCAGCACAAAGCCGATTCCGGACGCAATTATGCCGAGGCATAATTGATTATGACAAGCGTATTCTATTAAAAAGATGAAATGGAGAGAATACATGAGAGGGTTCATAAAAGGCCTTTTTATTTTATTTTCCGTGATAGTAATAGCTGCTGCCTTGATAAAGTATAATCAACCTTCATTTGAAAGACACATTCAAAAAAATCCCGATACAAATTATAATGAAGAAATTGGTGAAAAATTACAAAGTACGAATTTTACACAAAAAATTATAGTAGCGTTACGAGCAGCGGGCTATTATCCAGATAGTACGATCGGCTATTTAATTGAATCTCCAAACAATCAAGTAATCACTATACCATTACATAATTTAGATGAATTAGATAAGAGTACAGAAAGCGAAATCCAAAATATCGTCAACAGTATTGCGGAAACAAATGATCTTCAGCTGTTTATCGTTAATGTCAGACTTATTGATCCTCATTAACAACACGTAAGGATGGTTAAAGACCTCTAAAAAATTACAGAAAATTTGTGTGCTATAATCAAAAAAAGAGGTGATCATTCTGGAAATTTTAGTTTTAGGTGCCACTGGACGTGTTGGTAGCCACATTGTTTCCCTAGCTTTACAAGATGCACATAGCGTTACAGCTTTAGTTCGTAACCCAAATAAGCTAAACATAAATGATGAAAATTTACAGATTGTACAAGGGAATGTATTAGAAAAACAAGATATAGAAAATGTCTTGGCGAATGTTGATATTGTGATCAGTGCATTAAACACGGATGGCACCAATACATTAACCAAAAGTATGCCGCTAATTCTTGAAGCAATGGAAAAAATGCATGTGAAGAGAATTATAACGATTGGAACGGCTGGAATTCTACAAAGTCGTCTGACACCAAGTATTTTACGATATCAATCGAGCGAATCAAAAAGAAAATCAACCTTTGCGGCAGAAGAGCACCATAACGTCTATCATCTATTGAAGAAATCTGACACCGATTGGACAATCGTCTGTCCTACATACTTACCTGATGGTGAATACACGGGTACTTATCGAATCGAACGAGATTTTTTACCAGATGGTGGGGGAGAAATATCTGTTGCAGATACGGCAGAGTTTGCCTATCAACAAATTCAGAGCAAAGAATATGTGAAATCGCGTGTAGGTATTGCGTACTGATTACAAAATAAGAATAAGAAGCGGACAAAATGAGACTGAAAAAAGACTGATAGTAGTGGATAGTTGAGCAAGCCTTGTTCAGCTAAAGGGGAGCGTTAATCAAAGAATGATTAACGCTTTTTCTTTTCACCTACAGACTAAAAAAGTTAAGGTCACCAAAGTTAAAAGGTGACCTTAACCTAAACATGTCGTCAGTAAATCAGCCCTCAGATAGAACTAAATACCGTTTAACAACATCGTCGTATTTCACGATTAAAATATCATCACGTTCTTTTGCTGAATAAATCTTTGCGCCAATCGGTAAATGGTTAGCTGTACCATTTTTAAAATCCTCAGCTTTAGTGGCATTATATTTTATGGCACCAATATATTGATCTTCATTAATCTCAAGTTCATCGATCCATTCTATTTCGGTTTCAAAAATATTACCTTCCCATTGAAAAATATCTGCTTGGTTGTTTAATCTTAAAGATTCAGCTGCGTCAGGTTTTTTAGAAGTAAAAGTATCTACTGTGCCTGTTTCATTACAACCAACTAAAAATAAACTAAACAATACTACAATTAATAAATAGTCTTTCTTCTTCAATATATCACCTACTTAATTCAGTCGGAGGAAACTTACAAATTTATTCATATTTACTCATACGATCAATTATTTGATGTGGCATGCAAAGGTGTAATTTAATGAAAGAAGATCTCTTTCTACAATGGGTTCTCCACCTGCTTTTAGACACCTTTCACTAGCCAAATTAATTTCCTGTTGATTAAAATATGATTGCACCCCAGTTAAAAACACTACGCCAAAAACAAGTAATAGACCAAGTTTTAAAAATGGCCTTTTCATTTTATCGCTCCTTCTTTTGAACATGAAGTTCTCTACATCAATAAAAATGAATCCCTAACTCCTAAGTCACACAACTATTAATTACCGTTTTATGGTGATGGCTATTATTTACAGTTTAATGGAAGAACAGAGGGAAGTACATATTACATAATTCCTTAAAACGTTTAATGTTTCTGTTGTTAAAGTATGAAATTAGGAAACGGGAAATGAATAGAGAAGGTTAATTGACAAGTTGTATACATTTGTATACAATTTAAATGAAATCGAGATTGTATACAAATGTATACAATAGGAGGATGAAAATGAGAAGTGAAAAAATGAAGGAATTTAGAGAAGAGGGACATCATCGAGGGGGACGTCATAGAGGAAGAGATGGCGCTCACCAACGTGGACCTAAAACCTTCCGTCGTGGAAGGGCTATTGCTTTTTTAGAGATGATGAATTTAAAGCGTGCAACGATTAAGCAACAATTAGAGCAACCAGAGTTTCAATCGATTCAGCCAATACTAGTGGGTGAATTAAAAGCCATAGATATGGTCATCAATGAATTCAGTCAATTATTTGAACTACATGAAAGTGAAACTATCGATATATCCGTTAGTCAAGAAGAAGATGAAAATTCTTTAAACCATGATGAAGAAGGGAATAACCTAAATGAAAATAATTAATCATTACATTGATTCAGTGTTTCATACGCAAGACGCTATTTTAGAGGAGGTCATTACATCCATTGAAGAAAACGGAATGCCCGCCATTTCAGTTTCTGCTTCCTCTGGAAAACTTTTAACAATGCTTGTCTCGATGACAGGCGCTAAAAACATTCTTGAAGTAGGGGCTCTCGGGGGATATAGTGGAATTTGTCTAGCTAGAGGATTCGGTAGTAATGGAAAATTAACTTCTCTAGAGTTAGAGGAAAAATACGCGCAGTTAGCTTACAGTAATTTATCAAAGGCAGGTTTTGGTGAACAAGTGACCTATATGACGGGACCTGCATTGCAAAGCCTTGAAAAGCTAAAGCAGGATAATAAGCGATTCGATTTTTTCTTTATCGACGCTGATAAGGATAATTATGAAAACTATTTAAATTATTGTGTGAAGCTAGCAAATCCCGATGCTATCATAATTTCTGATAATGTCCTTGCTAATGGGAGTGTGGCAGACCCAAATGCCCAACCAAAACGTTATACGGAATTAATGAAGAAATTCAATGTAGCAGTAGCGAACCACCCTCAATTAGAGTCGATTATTCTTCCAATTGGTGATGGTATGACACTTTCAAAAGTGAAGAAGTAAGTCACTATTTTGTTTCGAAGGCACTGACGGACTGCATGTTAGTGCTTTTTTGCTTTACAATTTTTCTAGTCTACAAGTATAAATAATTGAGGATCCATCCGGTAATTCCAGCGATAATTCCTGCAATAATTAAGATACGTCCATGCTTTGTCGCATGATAATCCTTTCTTAAAACGATGCCCATACAAATCGCAATAATACCACAAAATAATTGAAAAAAGACAAGTGCAAACGAAACGTTTATCCAACCAATTAGTATGAGTAGGGATTCATAGTTTTTTTCAGTTTCCATATACATTCCTCTTTTCATGTTATGTATATATATCATTTTATTGGACAGTTTTATTAAAAATACATGATTTAATTTGGATATTATCAGTAGTATAAAATTGGGAAGCTACGATAAGTAGGGGGGTGAATTAAAAAATGACTGAAGTCGACCTTGCTGTAAGCTTGATTTCAGTCTAATTTCACATTTAACTTTTCTAAAATGCTTCTAAGTATTTCAGTTTGCTCCTGCTGAATTTTAATGAATTTAATTAAAATCCAAATGATAAAGGCAGCTAGAACAATGTAAAACATACATATATCGAAAGGAGGTATAAGTGCAAAAAATATTCCCATTTTAAATCTCTTTTTTATGAATAAAGTAGATGGATGGCCTATTTATTACTTTAATTCTAGATGTAGTACTGGATAATGGCGACCTGAACTATCTGTTAGTTCTTCACTAACAATAGTAAAACCATTTTTCAAATAAAACATCTTTGCGTTGTCATTGTCTTTATTAACATCAACAGACCTTATATTAAAATCTCTAATAAGGTGTTGTATAATTTGTTTTCCATAACCTTTTCCAATTTCAGCCGGTTCTAAAAATAGCATTTCTAAGTGCTGATTATTGGTACCTGAAAAACCTATCAATTCGCTTTCCACAAACCAAAGTCTCACATCAAGATGCGGGAAATACATAGGAATTTCCTGTTTAATGTCTTCCTTATCTTTTAAACTTAAAAAATCATGGGTTTTGGTAACGGATCTATCCCAAAGATTTATAATAGCTTCATAGTCATTAGTTGTAGCTTGTCTGTTTTTCATAATGTTCTCTCCTTTTTCTCTTCAATATCAGGCTCCTTTCTATTTTTTATTTGAAGATTTTAACGATGTAGCACCAATCTAAATAAAATTTCATTTTCTATGATCCTCTCGATTTAGGGGATTTGTTCTTCTTATAATTTTTATGTAACAAAAGTTGTAACATATGGTACTAGATGAAACAAAATAATAAAAGGGCCACATTCGTGACCCTTAGTATCAAGTCAGGAGGTGTAAGGCTAAATTAGCTTTACACTACTAAATATATGATGTAGAAGAAATTTAAGTTAGTTTTGTGCCTGTAAAATAGATTCATTTTTTTGATTTCACTATCATAAAATCCTAGACTTAACTAATTTTAGTTCCGTTTGGTACAGGCTGATCAGGAGATAATAGAATGACATCTCCTTCTACAGGAACACTGCCAATCACTAAAACTTCAGATTTAAAGCCTGCCACACGACGAGGAGGGAAATTAACAATCGCTACTACTTGCTTATTAATGATTCCTTCAGACGTATAGCGTTGAGTAATTTGTGCAGAAGATTGCTTGATTCCAAGGTCTTCTCCAAAATCAATTTTCATTTTAATGGCAGGAACCCTTGCTTTCGGAAGTTCCTCAGCTTGGATCACAGTACCAATTCTAATATCAAGATTCACAAAGTCTTCTATAGTGGCCATAAAAAATACTCCTTCATTTAACTTTCAATGTGTATAAACTCTTGTAAATTCTTTTCGATGAAATTATTTATTTTTTCTATAGTAGCTGGATAAATATTTTCGAACATTGCATGAAGCGATTCAAATGATGCAAGGAGCTCTTTGTTTTGATTTAATTCATCTCGAGTGATTGAAAAATTCTCTAATGTAGTAGGGTGATGATGTTGTTTTAGTTCTTGTTCAATTTTGTCAAGGAGTAAAAGAAAAGGTTCATCATGAAAGTACTTAAAACATGCTTTGATAGCTGCCCAATTTTTAGGCTGAGCCATGAAATAAGCACTCCACCAATAATATTCGATAAGAGATTTACTAATATGGTTATAATAAACATGAAACATAAATAATGCTCGTTGGCCTTCCGTAAGTTCCTCATAAAAACGTTCTTTCACACCGATATCACTTTCTTCGGACATTCTTACCTTATAAATCTGAATTAGTGGTTCGAAGCACCTTTGACTTAGACTGGAGCAGTTAAAATCCAAATTCTCTTCCTTTACCTTTATTATCAAAATAATCACACTCCTTCCCAATAATATAACATTTTGGAATTGGAATGTGCAGCGTTATTTACATACATTTTGGATTGTTATTGGTTTTGTATACAGTTAAAAGTAAAAAAATAAAAGCATCTTTTAGTGTAAACCTCAAATAATAATGATTAGAAATAATTATTTACAGGAGGTGAGAACTTGAGGAAATATTATCTGCTGATCGCATTATGCATTATGGGGATATTTCTATTTTTTGTAAATGAAAAATCCTTTGCAGATAAGGGAAGGAAGTATTACGAAGAAGCAGGCCAAATTTTGTGGGATATTAATACAGATGAAAAAGTGATCGCCTTAACCTTTGATGATGGTCCTCATAAAAAGTACACACCTGCTATTTTAGATATATTAGACAAGTACAATGCTAAGGCTACATTTTTTATTGTGGGTGAAAATGCAGAAAAAAACCCTGATCTTGCTTACCGTATACACGAAGAAGGTCACGAACTGGCCATTCACACATATACACATCCTTTTAGGACTAACGTCTCCAATTTAATGAAGGAAATAAAACAAACACATGCAACAATTTATGGTATTACGGGATATGCTCCTGTCTTATTTAGACCAGTTGAAGGGCAATACACGGATTCCATGATTGATGCAATAGCAAAAGCAGGATATAAAGTTGTTATGTGGTCATGGCATTTAGATACATTTGATTGGAAAAGTCCTGGAGACAAGAAAATTACCAATACGGTTTTAAAAGGTGCAAAGCCTGGAAGTGTCGTGTTATTTCATGACGGCGGTGGTAATCGTGAGCAAACAGTAAGGGCATTGGATAAAATCTTACCAGAGCTTGAAGACCAAGGATATAAATTTGTAACGATCTCAGAGCTGCTGGATATTCAAAAATTAAATAAAGATGGAAAATAATATAGGCAGGGCTCGGTTTGAAATGTAAACCGGGCTTTGCTTTTTGAATGTTGTTAAAAAATGGTTTAAATAGTAGCGGTATTGTATAATTAAGTTCATTATTTTCGAAAAACTAAATGAAATGGAAGTGGGAAAAGATGAAACAAATTATTGCATTAGGAGGAGGAGGCTTTTTTATGGAGCCTCATAATCCATTATTAGATACATATATTTTACAGCAGTCGAACAAAGCTAATCCTAAGATCTGCTTTGTGCCTACTGCTAGCGGAGATTCAGAAAATTATATGGCAAGATTTTATTCTTTTTTTGACTCACAATCATGTGTTCCGTCTCACTTATCACTTTTTTCTCCCCCTACGCGAGATTTAGAAAGTTTTATTATGGAAAAGGATATCATTTATGTTGGTGGAGGAAATACTAAACTCTCATCTGGAATTGCCGCTGATGATGGAGTAGCCGTTCATTATATCGATCAAGAAATTCATAAAATCGTTAGCTCAAAACCAAATGGTAAAGCCTATAAGGTCTCCTTGGATAAGGAGATCAATGAGGAAGAATTAGCTGTGAAATATTTGGGTACTATAGATTAATAATATTTTATTATCAAAGATTGTCATAACTTCAAAGAATAAGCCTACTCATGATTATCCCATTTTGAATAGGCTTATTTATTTTTTGAAGCAAGACCGTCCTACTGATGCTCCGACTTTTTGAGAATCTTGTTTTTGTCGAAACAAAATAGGGTAATCAAACGTAAAATAAAGA
Source organism: Lysinibacillus sp. NPDC056232 (assembly GCF_042267565.1). Lineage (NCBI taxonomy): Bacteria > Bacillati > Bacillota > Bacilli > Caryophanales > Bacillaceae > Lysinibacillus > Lysinibacillus sp. NPDC056232. The sequence continues at coordinate 103,617 of NZ_JBHJTF010000014.1, forward strand.
AAGGGGGGATTTGGGGTGAAATATTTATTAATCGGTGTTCTCTTATCATTATGCGGTGTTTTCATATCGTTGATTTTGTGGGGAATGGATAAGATCTATTTAGTTCCAGGAACAGTTGGCTGTATTTTCATTGTCATTTCAATGGTTTTTTCAGGGTCTATGGCCAGTGGGGATCGGATGAGGGCAAACTTTGCTACCGAAACTACAGGACATCGGGACGAACGTCATAAAATCACTATAAATTCCTTATACATTGCTTTACCAAATATTATTGTTGCGGTTTTATTTTATTATTTAAATAAATGATGGAAAAACGCTCAGAACTTTTTATTAATAAAATGAATAAAGCTTCTATAGAAAGTTGAATATTCAAAAATAAAAGGTCACTCGGACAAAAGTGACCTTTTTTGTTTTAACTGTAGTATGTCAGGCTGGTAAGTTATTCTACTATTACTATGGATGTTATTTAGCAATAGAGAGTATGGAATGTTTGATTGTGACAATGATAATTAGCATTAACTTTTTTCATTAAAAATCTGAATAGTAGTAGAAAACGGCATTAATATTGCATGAATGTTGTACCGACAATAATTAAAAGAATGAAGAGAACTACGATTAAGGCGAATGCTGAGCCGCCGCCGTATCCTCCACCGCCGTATCCTCCATAACAACCACAGTTACCATAATTTCCACCTTGGTAGTATCCCATAAAATATCCCCCCCTTCTACGTCTATAATATGTTCAGGTGTAGAAAGGAGAGGAGGTATTCATCTATGTTTTACTCAGTTTGGTTTGAAAATTTAAAAAGTTTATAATGAGGAATTACTAAAGAAAAAGGACATCTATGCTAATGGTTTCTTGGATTTTTGAGGTTTTTTTTAGGGAGTAGAGCATGGTACTTATGACATTTAGAGAAAAATCATTTTTTTAGAATAATAAAATTGAAACTATTACAAATTTCAATCGTATAAATAAGGAAGATTCTCGGAGGTGTTTGTACTATGCCGTTTATTGGATGGGCTATATTAACTTTTTCAATTGTATGTTACTTACCTTTTTTTATCTGGCTTTCTGCTAGTTATCTAAGTAACGGTGATCAATCAAAAAGAAAAAATAACTATTGGTTATTCTTGATGTTAGCTGGATTATTAAATTCTTTGAATTTTTTCTTGTTTAAGATTCAAGATACATATTTCTTGGCAGTAATAGTCACAATCATTTTATTATCGAGCCAATACATGTTTTTCATCGTTCGAAAAGATAAAAGAAAAGCGATGGAATGACTAACGAAACGTTTCAGAAATTTGTGTTGCAGTACACAAAAAAATATCCCCTTGAATTTAGACTAATTCAAGGGGATATTTTAAAAAATCTAGAAAGTTCTTCGCTATCTAGAAGATTCGATTTTACCTCTGCTTTTTAAAATTTTTTCTGTTTCAATACCCGCGTTGAAAACGGACACGATCATAAGAAAGAAAAATAGAATTTGAATGAACCTATCTGCTGTCCAATAGCCCAAATAATTCATAAATACAAGGATGACAAATAAAATAGCAGTAACAATGGGGGAACAAAGGCGTAATTTACGAGACATTTTATATCCTCCTTTTTATGTTAACAAAACCATGTTCTAAAGTTAACATAAAAAGGGTATTAATAAGTATTAAAAGAGCAGACGCAATTAAAGTGGTTTATTAATTTTTAGTTTCCAGACCAAAGTGACATATACAAATGGCATATATGATACCGCTAATGATGCCCCAAAATTCTAGACCAAAAGGTAAAAGAAAAGTAGCGATACCTACTATGTATGAATATCCCAAATAGCTTCGCTAGTTTATCTTTACCACCAATAAAACTTTCTGCTTGGTAACCCGCAATTTCTGCTTTATAGATAAGATAACCCATGAAAAAAATAGTAAAGCAAGAACAATACAAGTAACATTTTCAGCAATCATTTTACGTGTCGCCGCACTTTTTTAGTTCTAATAAATATGCGAATATAATAAGAAAGGGTTTTCCAAATTATTACTCGTGGTGATGTATTTCTCAATACAAGCATTCAGTGTAGAAAGTATTCCATCCTACCAAAACTTAGATAAATAACCCTAAACTAGAGAATACCTATATATATCAGTATAGGTATAAAAAAAATTGAGAAAATCGAATAACAATAAAACTGACTACTCCCACAGCTAAAGCAGTGGGGCTCTTATATACTTAAGAGAAGCGTTACAAAGCTCTCCACAGATGGTGTTGCCATGTCCTGTGTACAACATCTTTGATTTATCTTCTGTTCCATAAGACTTTCT
>NZ_JBHJTF010000015.1:0-2682 GCF_042267565.1 Lysinibacillus sp. NPDC056232
TCAAACTCTCCATAAAAAGAAATTTGATTAGCTCAAATTGTTTTGCTGGCATCATGTTTGATGTCCAAAATTTTGTTTCGTTCACTAACTCAAGGTTAGCTACTAAAAACTTTATTGATTACGTTTTGCTTGTTCAGTTTTCAAGGTTCATTTCGTTGCTATTTTCTCAGCAGCAACTCTTATATAGTATCACGTCGTAAACTCGATGTCAACAACTAATTTATTTAATTTAATTGTTGTTTTCTAGTTATCTTAGCGACTCGTATAATATTACTCTCTTAATTCAAAAAGGTCAACACTTTTTCTAATAAAAATTAATACTTTTTCATTTCATCGAAAAACTTCCTATTTATATACTTACGAAAAAAATTATCATTAGACTCTTCATTTCAAGTCAATATAACTTTTTATTGGTATCTAAAATAGAATTTTATCATAATCTTCAATAAGAATTTAATAGATTCTATAAAAAATCAACAAAAAAACTCGGCATAGAAACCGAGTTTTTAAAATGGAAAGAAAAATGGGATTGCCAGCATCATAACAATAAACATAATAATCTGTAGTGGAATTCCAATCTTCACAAAGTCCATAAACTTATAACCGCCAGCAGTCATAACTAGCGCATTTGTTGGGGAAGCAATCGGAGTAACAAACGCCATACTTGCTGCTACAGCAACAGCCATCATAAATGTCGTTGGACTTGCCTCCATTGCAATCGCGGCATTCATAGCAATTGGCGCGAACAAGACAGCAGTCGCCGTATTACTAATAAACTGTCCAAAAATAACTGTTAAAATATATACGCCAACTAGTACTCCATACGGTCCATAATCTCCAAGTGCATTAATGATACCATCGGATAAAATAACCATACCACCTGTTTTCTCCAATGCAGTCGCCATCGGAAGCATTGCAGCTACAAGCACAATACTTTCAAAATTCATATTGCTATACGCATCTTCCATATTACGTAAACAACCTGTTAATATCATCAATACGGCACCAATCATAACGGAAATAACAGCAGGGAAAATTTCAAAAGCCATTAACACAATCATTAAAAGCATAATGACACCTGCAATACCTGCTTTCCCCGTGGCTGCAGCTACACTCGCTTGCTCCTTTGGCTGACCCACAACAACGACATCCTGTGTTTCCCTTGCCAGTAACAAAATCTCATCCCAAGCACCTTGTACTAAAATGGCATCTCCAAATTTCAATTTATGTGTCACCATATCCTGGAGTTTATAGCCGCCTCTACGATTAATGCCAATTATATTAAGATTATATTTTTCTCGGAAGCCTAGGGCGCTAACAGTCTTATTAATAAAGCTGGAATTTGGCGTTAATAATACCTCAGCAATACCAAGATGCTTCGATACCAAATCATCAGCCTCTCCTTCAGCCAGTTCCTGCATCTCTAGACTATAATCTGCAGCAAAACGACGAATATTCTCTTCCTCACCTTGGACATACAATTCATCTTTGGCATGTATCACACTTGTCGGACCTGCCATTTCCTGATATGTCATCGGTAAAAAACTAATGCCTTCTTGAGATCGTCGATGAATTTTCATCATACAAAGCATATATTTGGCCGGAAGCTTCAATTCTGCTAATGTTGCGTCTATAATCGAGGAATCTTCGGGCACAAATACTTTAAACAAACGATTGTTTAAATCATATTGCTTAATAATTTTCTTCGGAGATAGTTTATAGTCAGCTTTTGTTTGTGAACGGTTCTTATCATTTGGTAATAGTTTATTTCGCACAAGTACTAAATAGGTAATACCAACAATCATCCCTACAATACCTATGGGCGTCACTTCGAAAAATCCAAGCTTATTATAGCCACGATCTACTAATAACTGACTGACAATTAAATTTGTTGGTGAAGCAATTAAAGTCATAAGCCCTGAAAGACTCGCGACATAAGAAAGTGGTAGCAAGAATTTTGACGGACTTTCCTTCATACTAATCGCAATACTAACAACGATCGGCATCATTAAAGCTACAGTACCTGTGTTACTCATAAAGGCACCTACCGTCCCTACAATAATGAGCAATAACACAAATAATTTCAGCTCACTATCACCTGACCATTTCAACAATAATCGTCCTGCCATCCCTGCAAGTCCAGTTCGCAAAATTCCTGCACCCACAACAAATAACCCCGCAATCATTAAAACTACAGCGTTCGAAAAACCCGCTAGTGCCTCTGTCGGCGTTAAAATATCTGTAATGACAAATGCTAAAAGTGACACAATCGCAACGAGATCTGCTCGTACTTTATTCGTCACAAATGCAAAAATTGTCGCTCCTAAAATAAGAAATGTTAATGTAAGCTGCACATCTAAGAATTCCTTTCTAACATTAATCATTGTGCTAGGTGATACATAAAACCTTTTGTAATTGCAGCACCTTGCACGTTTATCATTTAGATTCATTATATCTTACCCAAAACGATATATGAGAAAGTTCACCATCTTTACAAAATAAAAAACTCCTCACCATAGCGCGAGGTTGATTTCCGTTCCGGCTGGGTGCTTTGTTGCTGACGCTTCGCTTTCGCACAGTTAAAACATTTGTTGCTGACGCTTCGCTTTCGCACAGTTAAAACATTTGTTGCTGACGCTTCGCTTTCGCACAGTTAAAACATTTGTTGCTGACGCTTCGCTT
>NZ_JBHJTF010000015.1:2782-101554 GCF_042267565.1 Lysinibacillus sp. NPDC056232
TCGCGCAGAGCAAAGCTTCCTGGGGGCGTCCGATGAGCCGCTTGGGCCAACAGATGTTTTTTGCGCGAAAGCGTAGTGCTAACGCAGCGTCAGCAAAGTGTTTTTGTCTGTGCGAAAGCGTAGTGCAACGTAGCGACAGCAACAGCACCGATGTTGGTCACGAAGGCGTTATCACAGGACGTGATGGTTTTAGCCTTCGTTCCTCTATTGCTGATCCCCAAGGAGTCACCCAGCCTCCACTCCAATCAACTTATATAAGTAGAATGCGTTTTAACAATTGTTATCCCCAACTTTTGATGATAATCCCAATAAAAATAAGTATGGTATTGATCTACACCCCAACTTTTCGAACATGACGGGGTCTACCGATTAAATCACCAAATAATGTCGGTATTATGCTGCACTCCACTATCATGTATCGGCCTTACCTAGACTATTTTTGATAAAGATTATGCTCTTTAATATAGTCATAACAAGCATCAGGGAGTAGATATCTTGGTTCACCACCCATTGCAAATTCTTCTCGAATATAGGTAGAGCTAATTTCCATCGCTAACCCTTTGTCAATTAAGTGGAATCTTCCATCATCATGATTCCTCAAAATAGGGGAACGGCTAATTGTTGATAACATATCAATTCCATGCCTTGCCATTACAATAAATTTATTCTCAGCTACTAATGCATCTCCCTTTTTCCACAACCCTGCACCAATATCGACTAATAAATCAGCGCCCATAATAAAATGAATGTCATCGTTCGGGTGTTGTTCTCTAAAATATTTCATCGTATCATATGTGTAAATATTCCAGCCCTCTTGCTCCATTTCATATGAATCTGCAATAAAACGCTCATCCTTAGTAATAGCCAGCTGCAGCATATTCCATCGATGCGTATTCTTTGTTTTTATCTCCTTGTCTTTTCGTTTATTTGAGCAAGGTAAAAAAATCACTTTATCTAATTTGCAACGATGTGCGACTGTGCTTGCTGTCCAAAGGTGAACATTTGTAATTGGATCAAAGGATGATCCGTAAATCCCTATTTTCGCCATTCCCTATCCCTCCATTCCTCTTCTCTATTAGTTTCTCCCATTCATCATCTTCGTGACTTTTTCTTTAATTTCTTTAATTCTTGTCATTTTGTTATCCCAGCATGCTTGACTTAAATCGACGGGATACTCTTCTGGATTCATTGTTCGTTTATACTCACTCCATAGTAGATGTAAATTTTCTTCTACATATACTTGAATTTCTTGAAGTGTTGGTTCCTTATAAAGAATAGATCCATTTACTACAATGTCTTGATGTAGTTCTTTCGCTGTAAAACTCGTCACAAATTTACTGATATAAGTATGAACAGGGTGAAACATTTTCAAGCGCGTTTCCTCTTGCGGGTTTTCGTAGTCCAATGCAATATAATCCCCTTCAGCATGACCATTGTCTGTATTAATAATTCGATAGATACGCTTGCGGCCTGGAGTCGTTACTTTTTCAGGATTTCCGGAAATTTTGATGGTATCGACCATTTTCCCGTTTTCATCTTCAATAGATACTAATTTGTATACGCCCCCAAGAGCTGCTTGATCGTAGGCTGTAATAAGCTTAGTGCCGATTCCCCATGTATCAATTTTAGCCCCTTGTGATTTCAAATTTATAATCGTGTATTCATCCAAATCATTAGATGCTATAATTTTTGCATCCGTGAAGCCTGCTTCATCTAGCATTTTTCTCGCCTTTTTTGAAAGATATGCTAAGTCCCCACTGTCCAGTCGGATTCCTACAAAATTGATTTTATCTCCGAACTCCTTTGCGACCCGAATTGCAGTAGGGACACCAGAACGCAACGTATCATACGTATCTACTAAAAAAACGCAATCTCTATGCGTACTTGCATACTTTGTAAATGCAGTATATTCATCACGATATGCCTGTATCATGGCATGTGCATGAGTACCTGATACAGGGATGCCAAATAATTTTCCAGCTCTTACATTGCTAGTTGCAGAAAATCCACCAATATAAGCTGCACGTGTTCCCCAAATCGCTGCATCAAATTCATGCGCTCGACGCGTACCAAATTCCATCGCCACATCCTTACTAATCACTTGTTTAATGCGCGAAGCCTTCGTAGCAATAAGAGTTTGGTAATTAATGATATTCAATAAAGGTGTCTCCATTAATTGAGCTTCTGCCAATGGCGCTTCAATTCGTAAAATAGGTTCATTGGCAAATACCAATTCACCTTCCTTCATTGCAGAAATAGTGCCTGTAAATTTTAGACTTTGAAGGTATTTAAGAAATTCCTCTGAGTATTTTCCTCCCTCGCGTAAATATTGAATATCACTATTAGAAAAACCAAAGTTTTTAATAAACTCCATCATCTTTTTTAAGCCTGCAAATATCGCATAGCCATTCCCGAACGGAAGTTGTCGAAAGTACAATTCAAAAACCGCTGTTCGATTTTGAGTACCATCACTCCAGTAAGTTTCCACCATATTTATTTGATATAAATCCGTGTGCAACATGAAGCTATCGTCTGCATATTTCATACCCCGTTCCTCCGTTTACATAATAGTAGCTCCGAGAGAATGCTCGAAATGCCCTAACGCCCACTCATGCCCCGTTTGATTAAAAGACGCTACTGCATTTTTATGAATAACTATGTTAAATCCTTTATTATAGGCATCTACCGCTGTATGAAGAACGCAAATATCCGTACATACACCTATTAAATGCAGTTCTGTAATGCCTCTTTCGCGCAATTTAATCTCTAAATCCGTACCTGCAAAAGCAGAATATCTGGTTTTATCCAAGTAGTAGACATGCCCTAACTCTTTATTGCCTTCATATAGTTCTTTTAAAGAGCCATATAGTTCTCTCCCCCTTGTATCTCGAATATTGTGAGGAGGAAAAAGCTTTGTTTCTGGGTGATAGCTATCTTCTTTTTCATGAACATCAATAGCGAAAACTACAAAATCGCCGTTTGACATAAATCCCTTTGTTAATTGTGTATTTACCTCTTCCAATAGTTGCCCCGGTTTTCCGCAAGTTAGAGCTCCATCTGGTGCTACAAAATCCACTGTATAATCAATATTAATCAATGCACGTTTTGGCATTTCCATCACTCCATTTTCTTTTTAATTAGTAATTAAAGGATTACAAATTACTATATTGAAAAATTATCAGGAAAGACAGATGCTTTCCTAATGATAAATTGACTCTACAGTTTCGAAATCATTAAAAGAATATAATTGCGACGGTCTAAATGAATTTCTTTTCGTTTTCTTCGGTTTCCCTTCTTCATCTAAAACTTTTTCAATAAAAGGCAACTTGGGCGCTTTTGTAAAGAACACAGAATCATTTGAAATGCGTGGATCATCTCCCACTGTCAATAAAACCCTCTGTAGCTCAGATAACGTAAATTCTTCTGGTAAAAAGTTTTTAGCAACCGTTGTTTGTATCATATCTTTCTTAATAAATTCTAAAGCGTCTGAAATAATTTTTCGATGATCAAAGGCTAATTCGAGTTTGAACACTTCATTTATATCGAATAACTCCACTTCTGCGGCATCATCATTGGCTTGACGCTGGTCAATGTACACTTCCGGAACGATTGCATAAAAGGCATTTGAAATCATCCAGCCTCGAGGATCACGATCTATGTCATCGTAGACACCAAAGTGCTTAATGTGTAGACCGTCTACATTCGTTTCCTCCTTCAATTCTCTTTTAGCAGCCATATAAGCGGTTTCCCTTTTTGTCGCATCTACAAATCCACCTGGAAGCGCCCATTTCCCACCTTCGATATTCGGATTTCCTTCATGATCTTTTTCAGCCCGTTTAATCAACATGATTTTAAGCGTCATCATCGGAGGTGCTTTTTCCTCTACTTTTTCTGATGTTATTGTAAAAATTGCGATATCTGACGTATACCCATCAGGTGTTATATATTTAGAAGAATCATAATTCGCCAGAACTTCTTCTTGTGAACGATATTTTGTCATTTTAATAAAACTCCTTTGATACCATGTTTTGCAGGAATGATGATGAAGGTTTAGATAAAGCGTAATACTTCAACTATATACGACTCCATTAGAGAGCGAGTATTTGTTTTACTTCTTATGGTTTTCTCCTGCTCACACGGGTGTATAGGTAAAATTTTAGATCATCATCATAACCTGTGTGGTCGATTTCCGTTCCGGCTGGGCGCTTTGTTGCTGTCGCTTCGCTTTCGCACAGAGCAAAGCTTCCTGGGGGCGTCCGATGAGCCGCTTCACTCGCGGTGCTCGCTCCAGGGTCTCGGGCCAACATGATGTTGGTCACGAAGGCGTTATCACAGGACGTGATGGTTTTAGCCTTCGTTCCTCTATTGCTAATCCCCAAGGAGTCGCCCAGCCTTCACTCCAATCAACTTATATATGGCATATGTTTACCAAATGTCATCTGGAAATTTGGACACTACTACATTATATTTTCTATAAATCGCTATCAGTAATTTGCAATTCTTGAATTACTATTTAATAACATGATAACTTTTCCAGTTAACAATTTCAACTCTTTTAATAAAAAAAGAAAAAATTCATTAAAAAAGCATAAATAAAGCATCTCTGCCTTATTTATGCCTTTCGTATTATTTAATTTACTAGTTGATTTTTCAAAAGGATTCCATCCTGTACGACAACTCGCCCATTCTTAATGACAGTATTCGTATGATTCATGCCATAAAAATACTGTAATTGCTTGTAATTGGCAACATCCAATATAATGACGTCAGCTTGTTTGCCCGCTTCAAGGGAGCCAATTTGATGTCCGCGGTTAAGTGCATACGCTGCATTAACGGTTGTCGCCGTTAACACTTCCTCTAATGTCATACCCATATGCATACAAGCTAAATTCATGATAAATGGCAGACTCATCGTCGGGGATGAGCCAGGGTTAAAGTCAGTTGATATAGCTACAGGTACCCCTTCATCAATCATTAGACGTCCTCTCGCAAATGGTGCTCGTAAGAAGAATGCTGTTCCAGGTAGCAACACGGCAATCGTGCCAGCTTCAGCCATTTTTTGTATACCTTCATCAGAAGCAACTAGTAAGTGCTCCGCCGAAATGGCTCCTACTTCCGCAGCAAGTTCCGCTCCCTTATAAGGCTCAATTTCATCTGCATGAATTTTCGGTGTTAACCCCAATGCTTTTCCAGCCTCTAAAATGCGTTGTGATTGCTCTGGCGTAAATACTCCTTTTTCACAAAATACATCATTGAATTCTGCAAGGTTTAGCTCAGCTACTTTTGGCAGCATGTCATGAATGACTACATCCACAAATTCATCCTCACGTCCTTTATAGTCACGTGGCACCGCATGCGCCCCCATAAAGGTACTAACGACATCAATGTCATGTGTGGCTTGCAATTCCTTAGCTACTTCAAGCTGCTTCTTTTCAGTTTCCCAATCCAAACCATAGCCTGATTTTGCCTCAACCGTTGTGACACCATGCTTTAAAAACACATCTAAATGATTCATAGTTTTTCCATATAAATCACCAAAGCTAGTTTCTCGAGTCCGCTTTGTTGTGGCATGAATCCCGCCACCCGCATTCATAATTTCCATATATGTGGCACCGTTGAGTCGCATATTAAACTCCTGCTCACGTGTACCTCCATGAACTAAATGCGTATGACAATCAACGAGACCTGGCATAACAACCTTACCTGAGGCGTCAATAACCTCAGCCACCTTTATAAGATCAGGGAAATCCGCTTCTAGCTGGGCAATGGGCCCTACTGCTATAATGCTATTTCCCTCCATTAAAACACTGCCATTTTCCAGCACCGCAATGTCACGCATTTGTTCTTTTGTACGAGGACCTTGAACGGTACTTTTTAACGTGATCACTTCGTTGGCGTTTTTGATTAAAATAGTCACTTCACATCATCCTTTAGCATCGGTATATGCACACCTTTGTTCTTCGCTGTATTAATGGCAATTTCATAGCCAGCATCTGCGTGACGCACAACACCCATTCCTGGATCCGAAATTAACACTCGTGCAATCTTCTCAGCAGCTAGTTCAGAACCATCCGCTACTAGCACTTGGCCAGCATGTTGAGAATAACCCATGCCTACACCACCACCATGATGCACACTTACCCAACTTGCACCACTTGCTGTATTGACAAGTGCATTTAGAATTGGCCAATCTGATACTGCATCAGTGCCATCAAGCATGCCCTCTGTTTCACGGTTTGGTGATGCAACTGAACCTGAGTCTAGGTGATCTCGACCAAAGACGATCGGTGCCGATAGCTCCCCATTGGCAACCATTTCATTAACCTTCAATGCAAAACGATGACGATCACCATAGCCTAACCAGCAAATTCGTGCCGGTAACCCTTGCCATTTCACCATTTTTTGCGCCATATCAATCCAATTCACAAGACCTGCATCTTCAGCAAACATTTCTTTTGCAAGTGCATCTGTTTTATAAATGTCCTCAGGGTTACCTGAAAGTGCAGCCCAACGGAATGGCCCTTTCCCCTCACAGAATAATGGACGAATGTACGCCGGAACAAAGCCAGGGAAGTCAAAGGCATTCGTTACACCCATCTCTTTGGCATAAGCACGAATATTATTACCGTAATCAAATACTTCTGCACCTGCCTGTTGGAATTCAAGCATTGTTCGAACATGCTCAGCCATCGTCTCTTTTGCTCTTCGCTCATACGTTTTTACATCGCTTTTACGCAGTTCAAGCGCTTCCTCAAACGACATACCATTTGGTACATAGCCATTGATCGGATCATGAGCAGATGTTTGGTCCGTTACAAAATCAGGGATAATTCCACGGTTCAATAACTCACGATTCACGTCTGCACAGTTGCCGACAAGACCAATTGACGCAGACTCTTTTTTATCACGTAGTTTATCGACTAATTCAATCGCTTCATCTACTGTCTCTACAAGATAATCACAGTAGCCCTCATTAATTTTACGTTCAATTCGAGCACGTTCCACTTCGACTACTAAAATGACAGCGCCAGCCATTTTCCCAGCTAAAGGCTGTGCACCACTCATACCACCCATACCACCTGTAAGGATGAATTTGCCGCGTAAATCTGCCGTGCCAAATACTTTTTTGCCTGCCTCTACGAATGATAAATACGTTCCTTGTAAAATACCTTGTGCGCCAATATAAATCCAGCTACCAGCCGTCATTTGACCGTACATCATTAAATCGCGGTCCTCTAACTCATAAAAATGCTCCCAATTTGCCCATGCTGGCACTAAATTAGAATTTGCAATTAATACACGTGGCGCATGTTCATGTGTACGGAATACAGCTACCGGTTTTCCTGATTGAATAAGAAGTGTTTCATCATTCTCTAATTCTTTTAATGACGCAATAATTTGCTCATAGCTCTCCCAATTACGCGCTGCCTTCCCGATACCACCGTAAACGATTAGTTCATCTGGATTTTCTGCTACCTCAGGATCTAGATTGTTCATTAACATACGCATTGCAGCTTCCTGCGTCCAACCTTTACAAGATAATTCATTCCCACGTGGTGCACGGATATTTGTTTTGACTACCATAAAAAACACGCTCCTTTAAAATAGTAAAAATGCTATTGGTGTTACGATGATTAACGTTAATACGACACGTTCAAACCAAATGATTATAATTTGGCGCAATGTCACTGGAATTTCAGTTGATAAAATAAGTGGTATGACAGCCGAAAAGAACAAAATTGCTGAAATCGATACAACTGCCACAATAAATTTCGTCACAAGTGCTGCTTGTGTGACAACAAGTGCCGGTAAAAATACTTCTGCTAAAGATAATGACAGCGCTTTTGCCGCTAAAAATGGTTCTGGAATTTGCAGTACATATGTGAATGGTACAAAAATATACGAAAGCCAATCAAAAATTGGTGTATATGTTGCAAGTACAATCCCCAAAAGACCAACCGATAGAATCGATGGCATAACCCCCATCGTCATGATGAAGCCATCCTTTAGATTCGCCCATAAAATTTTAGACATAGGCGGATTCTGCTCAACCGCCTCCATCGCTTGACGCCACGCTTCTTTAAAATGCCCCTTCTTCACAATCTTTTCTGGCTGCGGCGTCGCGCCCTCGTAGTATTCATCCTTCATTGTACGAATTGGATAAATGCGCACTGTTAAGGCTGTGACCAAAAATGTTACAACGAGCGACACCCAAAAAAATGCATTCCAATGCTGCATCATATCCAGCGTACCGGCAATGACAACCATAAACGTTACAGATACAGTCGAGAAGCCTGTTCCAATAATCACAGCCTCCTTCGCTGTGTAGCGACCTTCCGTATAAAGACGGTTTGTTAACAGCAATCCAACCGAATAACTCCCGACAAATGAGGCTACTGCATCCACCGCTGAACGTCCTGATGTTTTAAAAACAGGTTTCATAAATGGCTGTGCTAAAACACCGATATATTCAAGCAATCCGTAGCTAACTAGAAGTGCTAAAAACAAAGACCCGATCGGAATTAGTATTCCCACTGGCTTAACAAGCTTCTCCAGTAAATACGGGCCAATGCTTTCATCCGCTAACCATGCAGGGGCTATATTGAAAATTAACAAAATCCCCGCAATCATACCGCCCACTTTAAGGATTGACATCACAATATTCACTGTCGACTTATTCCATTTCTTTGTCAGGAATGGATGAATCGCTCCACCTACAAGCATTATGAGTACATATGCAGTTACAAGCAGTGGCGCTTCGGTGCGAATAAAATTTACGATGTGATCAATTAAAATGGAATTCTTACCCCGCCATTCAAAAGATACGAAAAAACTGAATATTCCGACTATACTACAGATAAACATCTTAATAGCGGAGGAGATTCGAAATTGCGAATCTCGCTCCAGCTCTCGTTGATGATATGCCATATTACTCCCTCCGATGTAAGTGCTTTTTCTGAAAGAAATTTCGAGGTCATCCAAACAAGCTGAAAGATTTTTTGGATTTTCTCTAGGAAGCGATCGTCTTAAAGTTTACATATACTCATTTAATAGAACATCACTCGTTAATAAATACTCTGAAAGCGCTTCAATTTCATCGCCGATAGGTTGATCCGCTAACAGTGGCGGACAAAACTCACGCACTTTTTCTAAAAACTTTCGCGTTGTTGGAGATAACTGCTCCTCTGCCTTATCTAAATGGATAGCCTGCGATGCACAAATCATTTCTATTGCAATGACACGAGCGGCATTGTGTACGATTTGACGTACTTGACGGGCTGATGTTGTACCCATGCTCACATGATCTTCTTGGTTACCTGATGTCGGTATGGAATCCACACTTGAAGGATGTGCCAATACTTTATTTTCAGATACGATAGAGGCTGCTGTATATTGAGCAATCATCAGCCCACACTCAATACCAGGATTTGTCGCTAAAAACGGTGGCAAACCTTCATTAAGTTGTGGATTAACCATGCGTTCTGTACGTCTCTCCGAAATATTAGCCCATTCACATACGCCGACTTTTAAAAAGTCCATTGCTAATGCAATTGGTTGACCGTGGAAATGACCCCCAGACAATACTTCTCCATTTTCTAAAACAATTGGATTATCTGTCGTTGCATTCATTTCAATTTGCACGCGGTCCTCCGCATAGAAAAATGATTGCCATGAAGCACCATGTACTTGCGGAATGCAACGTAATGAATAGGCATCTTGCATACGGATTTCACCCTGCTTTGTCACACGTTTACTTCCATTAAGCCACTTGCGGATTCGTCCACCAACAAGCTCTAGTTCTGGGTGTGGTCTTACCGCCAAAAGTGCTGGATCAAATGCTGACGTAATGCCCTTCAGTGCCTCAAGTGTTAAACTTGCTGCCATATCTGCCGCTAGCCCCATACGCTCTGCCTCGTTCACTGTTAACACTCCGATACCCGTCATTGCTTGTGTACCATTTACAAGTGCTAGCCCTTCCTTAGCTTGTAGTCGGACAGGTTTTAGCCCAGCTTGCTGTAACGCCGCACTGCCACTCATCATCTCTCCATTAAACTCCGCCTTCCCTTCACCTATTAGCACTAAAGCCAAATGCGATAACGGCGCTAAATCTCCACTTGCTCCTACTGAACCTTGAGAAGGTACAATCGGATGGACTCCCTTATTTATAAGATTCAATAGCAGCTCCACTGTTTCCAGACGAATTCCTGAAAAACCTCGAGCTAAAGCATTGGCACGTAAAACCATCATGGCACGTACAACATCTGTCGGGAACGGTACACCAACACCTGTTGCATCTGAGCGTAATAAATTCAACTGTAAAAGCTCAATGTCTTCCTCTTCAATCTTTATATTACTTAGCTTTCCAAAGCCTGTATTCACACCATAAATGGTTTGACCCTCAGCTAAGCGTTTTTCAATTCGCTCCCTACTTAAACGGATACGCTCCACACTGTCTGCAGATAGCGAAACCGTAGCAAGGCCATTTACAATTCCCCCTATTTGCTGCCTTGTTAATGTCTTGCCATCAAGCTCGATAATAGACTTCATACTGCCATCCCCCTGTTTCCTTTATAACTATGTAAAAATGCTCTTAATCCATTTCGCTATCGCTACAAAAGATAAATAACAATTACTCTAACTACATTGTACTAACTACTTTTTTCAGAAAATAGGGAATTTTAAAAGAGAATACATGAATTATTTCAGATTTTTTGTTATTTTAACAATATAATCGTATTTTTTTACGAAACCAGATAATTTTAAGGGGTGGGTTTGTAGTTATGAAATTGTTATTAATTGATAGAGACTCCGCTGATCTTTCAGGTATTCGTTGGTTTTTACATACATATTTTCCTGGCGATGTAGCCATCGAAATAAGTACAACTATTAATGAGGCACTTCAAAGTATCCAGCAATTCGAGCCTGAAGTGATACTACTAAACATTGACCTATTCTCAAATAATCGCTTAACTGCGCTTTATCGTGTTTTACAAAAACATTCAGGAACTATTTTAGCTATGACAACGGAGCCATTATTTAAAAATGCATTAAGGGCAATCGATTTACAGGTCGCACATCTCTTCGTTAAACCAATTGATTTAGAAGTATTAAAGCAAAAACTCACTGTTATTTCCCTTCAAACACCAAAGGCAGAAGCAGTGTATCCAGAAGCTACAGATGAATCTTTTTACGATCAA
Organism: Lysinibacillus sp. NPDC056232; assembly: GCF_042267565.1. Taxonomy (NCBI): domain Bacteria; kingdom Bacillati; phylum Bacillota; class Bacilli; order Caryophanales; family Bacillaceae; genus Lysinibacillus; species Lysinibacillus sp. NPDC056232. Next base: position 13,981 of record NZ_JBHJTF010000015.1, read on the forward strand.
CTATTTTTAGATAGTAAAACTAGTACCCTAGAGACAAATATACACTTCACCATGATCGAGCCTGAGCATTCCGATATGTTTAACAAACTGTACAACTGGCTTCAGCAAACGCCTATTTATACTAGTATGAGGATTTATCCTTTATCAGAGAGAATTGTTTGCTTATTCCAAACAAATGATTTAGAGAAAGATGTTCGTACATTAATCAAGGAATGGCGATTGACAAATAATAGCTCTTTAAATATTGGGATATACGATGGGGAACCTACAACTATGAAGAATATGTATACCTTAACGAAGCGTGCACTTCGTCAAAGCTTTTACGAAGGCTATGGGCACATTTTTTATACGAGTAAACAGTTGAAGACACAGCCCTTCGATCCTTTACTAACACCTGAAGAGCAACAATTGTTGATAAGTAGTTTAGAGGACGGGAATATTGAAGCTGTCAAAGCATTTTTATATCGACTATCTAATGAAGGAATTTATTACGAGCAAGATGACTTACGTATTCATCTAACAAGTGTTTTGGCGCAAATCCGCCGCTTTATGCTGAAGTATAAATTACACGAGAAAGCTGCCATTGAGCAAAATTATCGTCAGCTTTTTCATTTAATTATTGAGCATCCTATATTTTATACCATTCAAAATGGCATCATATCATTTACACAAAAACTGATTGAATTGGCCCGTGAGGCACGAATGGAGAAACGGGCCGACTATGTAGAACTGGCCATAGAAATTATCGACCAACAATTTCAGGATAGCGGGTTATCTTTACCTTACGTTGCCCATAAATTGGGTATTAGCCCCAATTATTTAAGTACGATTTTTTCAAAGAAGCAAGGCTTGCCACTTAAACGCTACCTGCAACAGGTCCGAATTCATAATGCTTCAAAAATGCTTGTAGAAACTGATTTTGCCATTAGTGAAATTGCCTATTTAAATGGTTTTGAAGACTCGAATTATTTCATTAAAATTTTTAAACAGCACATCGGAATTACTCCTCATCGTTATCGTAAAGCTTAAAAGGGCTTATCATCGTAACATGGAGTTGATTTACGTTCCAACTAGGAGTTTGTAAAGAATAGCGGATAGAGGCTTTATCTTCGCGGGATCTCATCGATATCTGATCCCCAAGAAGTGAAATGCCCAACCTTAACTGTAATCAAGTGTTATTTTCAATTATCATATTCTATTTTCAATAAGAATAAATAAACAAAAGAGTTCATTTTAATTTCTTTTAATCTTGAGCTATCTCTTCTTTATAACTAAATTTCAAATAATTCTCGAAAATGTTTAAAAAGACTAAATTTGTGGTAAAACCTATTCATAACCTCTTTAAATCCGGCATATATTTATAGTCTATACTTTAATGTAAAAATTCTTTAACAATAATAATTATAATTTACTAGCAATTCTAGTTTGTATTTGTTATAGTTATTGATGAAGAGTTTGACTCACAATTTTTTCTTCAGGAGGTAAACTAATATGACAAACCAAAATGATCGTAGCCGTCGTTTTACAACAGCAGGTGGCGCTCCAGTAGTAAGCAACCACGATTCAATGTCAGCAGGTCCTCGTGGTCCTCTATTACTTCAGGATGTATGGCTAGTTGAGAAATTAGCAAACTTCAACCGTGAAGTTATTCCTGAACGTCGTATGCACGCTAAAGGTTCAGGTGCATTCGGTACTTTCACTGTAACGCATGATATTACTAAATATACAAAAGCAAAAATCTTCTCAGAAGTTGGGAAAAAGACAGAGATGTTTGCACGCTTCTCCACAGTTGCAGGTGAGCGTGGTGCAGCGGATGCTGAGCGCGATATTCGTGGATTTGCACTTAAGTTCTATACTGAAGAAGGTAACTGGGATTTAGTTGGTAACAACACACCTGTATTCTTCTTCCGTGATCCTTTACACTTCACAGATTTAAACCACGTGGTAAAACGTGACCCACGTACAAATATGAAAAACGCGAATTCAAACTGGGATTTCTGGACTTCATTGCCAGAGGCGCTTCACCAAGTAACAATCGTTATGTCTGATCGTGGTATTCCGTCAGGTTACCGCAATATGCATGGTTTCGGTTCTCACACTTATAGCTTTATTAATGAAGAAAATGAGCGCGTATGGGTTAAATTCCACTTTACTACAGAGCAAGGCATTAAAAACTTAACTGGTGCCGAGGCTGCTGAAGTGATTAGTAATGACCGTGAATCTTCACAACGCGATCTATATGAGGCAATTGAAAATAGCGATTTCCCTAAATGGAAAATGTCCATTCAAGTAATGACAGAGGAACAAGCTCGCAAATTACCATATAACCCATTTGATTTAACGAAAGTATGGTATAAAAAAGACTTCCCATTAATTCCTGTGGGTGAATTCGAGTTAAACAAAAACGCGGACAACTACTTTGCGGAAGTTGAGCAAGCTGCATTTGCACCATCTAACATTATTCCTGGCATTAGCTTCTCGCCAGACAAAATGTTACAGGCTCGTATCTTTGCATATGGAGATGCACAGCGCTACCGTTTAGGAGTGAACCACTACTCGCTTCCTGTAAACGCACCAAAATGTCCATTCCGTACGTTCCACCGTGATGGTGCTATGCGTTTCGATGGTAATCTTGGTTCAACTTTAGGCTATGAACCAAATAGCTATGGTGAATGGGAACATAATTTAGACTACAAAGAGCCTGAATTACGTATTGATGGTAATGCTGGTATCCATGACTTCCGTGAAGATGATAACAACTACTTTGAGCAGCCAGGTAAATTATTCCGACTAATGACTGCTGAACAACAACAACGCCTATTCGAAAATACTGCTAATGATATGGCGCCAGTTGAAGAGTTCATCAAACGCCGTCATATCCTTCACTGCTATCTAGCTGATCCAGCATATGGTGAAGGTGTAGCAAAAGCTATGGGTCTTTCATTAGAAGGTATAGATCTTTCAAACCCATACGAAAAACAAGCAACAAACGTTTAACTTTTCATTATTATTGATATCCAATCCAACTTTGTACTCCATGTGAAGGGCAACTTCACATGGATTTTTTTTATCTTAATGACCAAAAAAGGCTTGTGTCTGGTAGACACAAGCCCGCTCTAATAATTATTGATAAATCTGACTGCCTGCCTTTTTAAATTCCTTCGCCTTCTCCTGCATACCTTGGTGAATCGCTTCAGTCGTATTTAAGTCTTTTTCTTTTGCATAAGTACGAATATCCTGTGAGATTCTCATACTACAAAACTTAGGTCCACACATTGAACAGAAGTGCGCAGTTTTTGCCCCTTCTGCAGGCAATGTTTCATCATGGTATTCGACTGCACGCTCTGGATCTAACGAAAGATTGAATTGATCGCGCCAGCGGAATTCAAATCGCGCCTTAGATAGTGCATCGTCACGCTTCTGTGCTCCCGGATGCCCTTTCGCTAAATCTGCAGCGTGTGCAGCAATTTTATACGTAATAACCCCTACGCGAACATCCTCACGATTGGGTAAGCCGAGATGCTCTTTAGGCGTCACATAACATAACATTGCCGTACCATACCAACCGATCATCGCAGCACCGATGGCCGATGTAATATGGTCATAGCCAGGAGCAATATCTGTTGTCAGTGGCCCTAAAGTATAGAAAGGAGCTTCCTTACACACCTCTAACTGTTTGTCCATATTTTCTTTAATAAGATGCATCGGCACATGCCCTGGTCCTTCTACCATCACTTGTACATCATGCTCCCAGGCAATTTGCGTTAATTCCCCTAGCGTTTCCAGCTCCGCAAACTGAGCCTCATCATTTGCATCTGCAATAGAACCCGGACGTAAACCATCACCTAAAGAGAAAGCAACATCATAGGCTTTCATAATTTCACAGATTTCTTCAAAATGAGTATATAAGAAGCTCTCTTGATGGTGATATAAACACCACTGCGCCATAATCGAGCCTCCTCGAGACACTATGCCTGTTACACGATTAGCCGTTAATGGCACATAGCGTAGTAATACCCCTGCATGAATCGTGAAGTAATCAACACCTTGCTCTGCCTGTTCGATTAACGTATCACGATACACTTCCCACGTTAAATCCTCTGCCACACCATTTACTTTTTCTAGCGCTTGATAAATCGGCACCGTTCCTACTGGCACCGCGGCATTACGGATAATCCATTCACGTGTCGTATGAATATGCTTACCAGTAGATAAATCCATAATGTTATCAGCACCCCAGCGTGTAGCCCACGTCATTTTTTCTACCTCTTCTGCAATAGAGGATGACACCGCTGAATTGCCAATATTGGCGTTAATTTTTACGTGGAAGTTACGTCCAATAATCATCGGCTCTGCCTCAGGGTGATTAATATTAGATGGCAAAATAGCACGTCCTGCCGCGATCTCTGAGCGCACAAATTCTGGGTCCATATTTTCGCGTATCGCTACAAATTCCATTTCTGGAGTAATAATTCCCTTTCGTGCATAGTGAAGCTGTGTTACATTTTTACCTTTCTTCGCGCGTAAAGGCTTTCTAGATAATTCCGGAAAAACATTTTCATTCATTCGCGGATCATCAGCTTTACGGAATCCATTATCTTCTGGCTTGATAGTACGACCTTCGTATTCTTCAACGTCACCGCGTTCTTTGATCCATGCACTACATAAAGCTGGCAATCCTTTCGTAATATCCACCTTATACGCAGGATCAGTGTACGGGCCACTCGTATCATAAACACGTACTGGCGCGTTTTCTTCTTCACCAAAGCTTCCTGTCGTTGGACTTAGAGCAATCTCACGCATTGCCACTAAAATATCTGGTCGAGAACCTTCTACGTAAACTTTTTTACTTCCTTCAAAACTAGACATAATCGTAATATTCTTGTCGCTAACTTTTGTCATAAACTACTTCGCTCCCTTTTACATTTATACAAGGACCGAATCTAGCTCACCCCACAAAAACAAAAAGCCGAATCCAAAAAAATTTGGATCCGGCTAAGAATGTAAAGGTATATTATTGCAAATAACATAGAGTGCAATAATGGTTAACTTTCCCACGCTGGTATGAGCCAGATCAGGTCCAAAGGGTCAAGAAACCTCTAAGCGTTTCCCTCTCAGCCTGACTCATCAGACTCCCCTAGTTAGTACTTATTAAGTTTGATGCTAGTGTAGCAGATATTGCTAATAGATGGAAGCTTCATTTGATTATTTTTGGATTATCATCATAACATGTGGTTGATTTCCGTTCCGGCTGGGCGCTTTGTTGCTGTCGCTTCGCTTTCGCACAGATAAAACATTTGCCGCTAACGCTTCGCTTTCGCGCAGAGCAGAGCTTCCTGGGGGCGTCCGATGAGCCGCTTCACTCGCGTTGCTCGCTCCAGGGTCTCGGGCCAACATGATGTTGGTCACGAAGGCGTTATCACAGGACGTGATGGTTTTAGCCTTCGTTCCTCTATTGCTAATCCCCAAGGAGTCGCCCAGCCTCCACTCCAATCAACTTCTATACATGGATATGTTTTTAACAAATATAAATCCCTAGCTTTTAATTCAGAAGAAAAGCTCCTAACTCCTGAAAAGCTTTCTACCCTATCTTTTATACTGTATAGCACCCAACTGTTAGGTAAACAACAGTTCCGCTACATAAATGACAATCGTCACTGTAATACAGCTCACAATCGTTGAAAATAATACTGTTTGTGCAGCAGTTGCCGATTCTACGTCATATTCTAATGCCAGACTAGAGCTATTTCGCGAAGTCGGGAACGAACTAGCTATAAAAAGGGATTGTGCCACGACACCGTCAAGACCAAGCGCAAAAATGATAAGCAAAGCTACGGCTGGCCCTATGATTAGTCGTGTAAAACAGCTAATGTATACCATCTTATTGAACATGGATTTGATTTCAAGCTGTGATAGTTGTGCCCCTAAAGTTATTAATGCTACAGCGATAAAGCCATCTGCCACATGGTCTATCGGAATTTTTACGAACTGCGGAATAGGAATATTAAAATAGTTCATAGTAACGCCAATAATAAGTGCATGAATAATAGGCATTTTGAGGAAGTCCTTCAAAATTGACATGCCTGATTTTGTTGAAGAAATTAAATTGTACAAGCCGTAAGTATACGTCGTCATATTTTGAAAAATAACGAGAATAACCTGAATCGCTACCCCAATTGGCTGGGTCACGAAAATCATTTGCGCAACTGGAATACCGTAGTTGCCTGAATTAATGAGGACAACGCTATTTTTAAACACCGCAGCCTCTGTTTTTACTAAACCGAGCCCCTTTGTTAGAAAGTGACTAAGCATCATTTGGCTTCCAATAAAGAGTAGAATAAAAAACGCAACTTCCCCAAGCACAGACAGCTCAATACTCGTTTCATATAAATTCACAAAAACAGCTGCTGGCATAAAGCAATATGTAATAAGTTGAGATAGCGCCTTTAAATTAAAACGAAATTTCCTTTGTAAAACTGCGCCAAGTACTAGAAGCACTAAAATCGGAGCTACAATTTGAAAGAAAATCATGCCGAGATACATCATAGCGATGTCCCCCTTTCCTCTCCTATAGTAGTGCTGTTTGTATGCTTGGTCAATGTACCTCACCGTTAACTCATCACTCATAATAAGGTATTTTTTCTGACCACACGAAACTCATTAGGTGTCTTTAATATCGTTAAAATTAAATAGTAAAGGTAATCCTTTTGAATATTGTGGAGCTTTAAATAAGGGTGATTTCCGTCCCAAGCCATCCAGTTTTGCACAAAAAATCTGCCACCCCGCTTTTAGATTTACTGAGATAATTTAGGTTTTTTTGATACCGAAAGAGGGACTATGACTTTATGTAATAAATAGTAAATTACAAACCAACGGTACTAAATAAGGTAAATATATGATATATTACCCAATAAATACAATGATCGGGGTGACTAAAATGAAGAATAAAGTATTAACTACTTTTATGGCTACTGCTATTACAGCAACCTTAGTGCTGCCAGTGTCAACTGCAAATGCCGCTTCTAATGATTCATCTTTAAACCACTCAATTCACATGGATGGGCAGGTAGCTGCAGCCAAAGCAAAGGGGCAAAGTGTGACCATTACCAATATTACTAATGATAAAGTACGTACATCCATTGGCCAATTTAACATTAGTAAGTCATTAAAGCCCCTCTTAAAAGCATCTAATAATGCTGCGTTGGCAAATGCTGAAGCTACTATAGTCGTAAAGAACGGGGAAATTACAAGTATTTCATCGCTAACACTAACTAAAGCTGGAACAAAAAATAAAGCGGTAGATTTTGATGGCGGTGATGCGCAAATTGATGGAAGCCTAACTGTAAATGCTGATTATGTAAAAGTTCAAAATGTCACTATTAAAGATGAGCTTATTGTCACTAATCGTGTAAAGAAGGCAATTACAATTGATGACGTTACTATTGGGGATACAATTACTTTTAGACCTTTATTGACTAAAAATAGTAATTGGTTAAATGCTTCTCTAAAAGATATTAAATCTCCAAACATTAACTTAAAGCGCACTAAAGTAAGTGTGACTTCTAACAAAACTATTTCGAAAGTCGAGGTAGTTGGTAAAGTTACTGCATTTGAAGTAACGGCCAATGTTGATAAACTTATTATCGATGTTGAGAAAGATTTCAGCCTTTACGGCAAAGGTAAAATTGAGCAAGTGGTTGTCAAGCATGGGGCAAAGGTGGCGTTAAATTCAGGGCATCTAATTAACAAAGTACAGGTGGATGATAAAAAAGCCTCTGTGGCATTACCAGTTTTGAATAAAACGGAGCTAAGTAATTTAGTAGCTTCACCTCCGTACGTTACAGTATCTGCTAATGGGTATGACGTTTCAACAACTGAGAAATGGACAACGCAGGCTGAACGTACAACATTCGAATCTGCCGTAAGTAGCGCAAGAGCAGTAGTTAATAATTCTTACGCTTCTCAGGAACAAGTAAACAATGCTATTACACAGTACAAAACTGCATTAAGCGTTTATCAATCTGTGCAAAAATATGGAACAAAATATGTCTATGGTGATAAGTCTTCACTACAATCGCTAATCTATTCTGTTCAGTATGTAACGGTTTCTTGGAACAATGGTAATGATATAGCATCCTATGTTCCTTGGACGACTCAAAGTGAGAAGGACGCTCTATCCTCTACCGTTTCATCTGCTCAGTATGTTGTCAATAATAACTATGCAACACAGTCTGATATCACAAACGCTATTAACAATTTAAACTACGCTATCACCGTTTATAAGAATGCGCAAAAATATGGTACTTATCAAACGAATGCCGATCGATCTGCCCTTATATCACTTATTAACTCTGTTCAGTATGTAACCGTTTCTGTGAATGGCTCTGAATTATCCTCCAATGTAGTTTGGACGACGCAAAGTGAAAAAGATGCTCTAGTTTCTGCTGTTTCATATGCACAAGGTATTGCAAATAACGGCTCCTCGTCTCAGTCAGAGATTTCGTCTGCCTATAATTATTTATATAATGCCATTTCAACCTATAGGAGTAATTATAAATCCGGTGTGAATTCCTGGCATTACGTTGATAAATCTTGGCTAGCATCACTCATTAATTCTGTTCAGTACGTAAAAGTTTCTGCGAATGGAGATGGCTCTGATATCCCCTACTATGAACTATGGACAACAGAAAGAGAAAAACGTAGTCTAGAAAAAGCAGTTCAACACGCTCAATCCGTGGTCAATAACGTCTATGCTTCTGCGTACGACGTGACAGATGCTATTAACAAATTAAACAAGGCCATCGACATCTATAAAGATGCTCAACGTTCAGGTAAACAATAAAAATTGAAAAGGGCTCGGCACAAAGCCAAGTCCTTTTCAAACTCAAAAAAATCAATTATGCCTTGGGAATCGTGACGTCGGCTTCGATAACACCGGTTCTAAAAAAGCAAACAAGCGTCAGTCTCGTTAATACCGAGTAACGCCTAAAGCAATTGTTCGGTGATTAAGTCCGTCATTTCGGCGGTTCTATCCGTTTTACACTACATAACAACAGGCTAGAAAGTTTCTATAGCCTGTTGTTTCTTTTATAAAAGCAATATTGCCTCTGTATAGGTTTTAAAATCACTTAAATGATTCTCAATAATTGCTTGAAGTATATCTAAATCGATAGCTTGATAATCGTGCACAGCAATATTTCGGAACCCAACCATATTAATTATTGTTTTAGCCAATGCATGGTCAATAATTTCATTTTCCTCAAGATACTTGAATGCTTCGCGACTCGTTTTAGGCAAACCAAACGTTAAATCACTAACAATATGCATTGCCAAATCAATACTAGCTTCACACGCACGTTGAATATTCAAAATGATACTATCCTGTTTCGTAATGTCTTGCAAATTCTCAAGATTATCACAATACACCTCGTTGACACGGTTCACACAGCGTTCGATTGTTGCAATTTTATTTAACTTCTTTCAGCGGGTGTCCAAACATCCGCTGAAAGAAGGGAACTCAGGCTAATACCTTCACATCCTGTGAAAACGCCTGAGTGACCAACATCGTGTTGGCCCAAAGCCTCCGGCGGATGTCACGCAATCAGAAAGGAGTTCTTTGTGCATGCACAAAGCCGATTCCGGACGCAATTATGCCGAGGCATAATTGATAACAACATCATTATTCACCATAGACATTACCCCTCTCTTCAATTGCTTTCAGAATTCCTGCACGTTGTTCATTTAATGTCACATACATTGATAGAGCTTTCATTCGTTCCTTCACAAAGGTGCTTTCATCTTGGCAATCAATGACTCTACCACTCGAAAAAATTTGTGCTGCAAACACTGTATCAATTGATTTCATATCAACTAAATCGACATCCACATTACAAGACTGTGCAATTTCTCCAGCTAACAGAAAACGTTCATAACCTGAGAGCGGTTTATCTGCAAAATATGCAATATCCAAATCACTATCTTCACGTGCCAAACCCTGCGCATAAGAACCAAAAACAATAACAAACGCTGGATTAACAGCCAAGGCTAGCTTTTCAACAACTACCTTCTGCCAGCTTTGTTGCAAATAAAACACCCCCGCTCCTTATTAGATTCATTATAACAAACTCTCCCCTTCGTATAAGGTTTCTAACCGTCTGTTCCAGGAGTTTATCCATTAGTTGGTAGGTCCTATCCCTCTCTCTTAAAATAGCTACTTGCTTTCTATTCATATTTTTCATAAGTACATAAGACACAAAGTATTTAAAAAATATACAACCAATTTACCTATTCACTTAAAATATACATAAAAGAATCTCGGGATATGATAAAATTGGTTTGCCAACATATATTAGGAAATTCCTGTCTAGACACGACTCTTTTCGGCAGGTAAATAATAAACCATTTCACAAGACAATCAAAGGTTTCAACCAGGGTAAAAGACCTACATATTACCCATCACACTTATCCAAAACCAAATAGGAGGTTTCCCGTATTATGAAAAACAAAAGAAAATTAGCCTTACTAGCCCTAGTTGCGGTCCCTTCACTAATCTATACTGCACCTACTACGTCAGCATCAGCTGCTAATATTACTGGCCATTCAAAAACTGCTTACATATACGATTATACTTATTACTACAACGCTAACGTTTCGAATGTTGTTCGACTTATTTCAAACATTAATGATACAACAGCTTCGTTCCAAACAAGTTTAGAAGCAGCCAATAAAGCCTACGATGAGTTAACTGAAACGGAAAAACAATATGTTACGAATTATTCTACGTTGTCAAATCATCGTCAGACAAAAGTTGCGTACCGTAAGCTTGCTGACCAAATTGAAGAGAAATTAGCTTCAGTGGAGTCAACTTCTGTTAATTACTACCAAAACGTTATGGAAACGAAGGATTGGTACAATACGTTAAATGCAGCCCAAAAGTCCTTTGTGAGTGCGGAATCACAAAAAATACTGACATCCTATATCACGCCTAATACATCTATCGATAAAGTGGTCAATAAAATCCAATTATTAAACTCTTCTCGCATTACCTTCCATCAAGATGTTGCTGATGCTAGAGCTGAGCTTAATGCACTTCGCAGATTTACATACGTCTATTTACCTGCTGGTATCGAAAAAATGTTATTAGATGCTGAACAGCTTGTTGCGAAGGATAAGGCGGCAGCTAAGGAAGTAGAAAACGCTATTGCAGCTTTATCGCCTAAAACGTCTACTGCTCTAGATGTACAGGCAGCGAAAACAGCCTTCGAGGCTTTAACACCCGTGCAGCAGCAGCTTGTACCAAACGTCTGGACTTTAGTAGATTTTGTTAATGGAAAATATGATTTACCTAAAGGGCACGGGTCAAAAAAGCCAATTTTATCGGATACAGCAGCCGTACCAGGTAAAACTACAGCTATGACTAAAAACAAAAATACCTATACAGCAAAAATAAACGTTGCCGACACGGAAAATACTACAGATCGCTTCGTTTTAACAACGAAATCCAATATGACTGTTATTATTCCACCACTAGGAACTCTTCTTAATGAGGATACTGGTGTTATGGAAATTAACATTACAAAAAATTCGAATCGTATCACATTCCAGGCAACATTAAATAAAAAACCAGTTGAATTTGAGGCGAATATGGAGATCATTATCAATAATTTGTCACCGAATGCCTCCATCGTTCGTACCAATACCTTTGGCAAACCAGTACCAGCTGATTATACAGTAGAAGGAAATCGTCATTTCATTCAAACAAATACCTCTGCTTCATTCCAAATCCAAGACTGATCTCCAAATAAAGAAAAAATCATGACCCTCTGCCAATTAGCAGAGGGTTTTATGTTTTATTGCTCTGCTATTACTTCTTCAAGATCCCCTCTTATGTTAAAAATTACATAGGCACCTGTAACGAAAACCCACTTTCATTAATACATCATAATAAGGACCTTTTCATAGCATTACATCAAAAACTTTGCCCGCTTTGTATGCTAAACAACTCCCCTTTTTCAACATTTCTTTGTCCAACAAAAATGAGCCATTATTCCCTTCATTAGTACGCTCTTTTATCGCGTTATTTCATAAAATTTTCAGAAAACCATTGACAATTGTCATAAAACAGGGATAATCATTAATAAAGTTTCCTTAGAGAAACAATATGAAGTTCGGGAAATATTATTATAGAGAGGAACAAAAAATTCATATGGAAAAAACATCATTGAAACCACTTTCTGAATGCTCGTTTGGAGATTGCTTTTTAATAAAAGAAATAAACATTAAGGGTCCTTTAAGAAGAAGATTATTGGATTTAGGCTTTGTAAAAGGCGCAGAAATCTCTGTTCTTCGTAAAAGCCCTTTAGGAGACCCTGTTGCTTATCGCGTAAGCAATACGACGATTGCGTTACGGAATGATGAAAGCTCAATGATTTTGGGCGAAATTGTTAGGGGGAATACAAAATGAGCATAAATAGAATTGCTTTAGCAGGTAATCCAAATACCGGTAAAAGTACATTGTTTAATACATTAACAGGATTGAAGCAACATACTGGGAACTGGCCAGGGAAAACGGTTGTTCATGCGGAAGGATCTTTTGAACACAAAGGAGAGCAATATGTACTCGTGGATTTACCCGGGACCTATTCTCTATTTTCCAATTCAGCAGATGAAGAAGTTGCAAGAGACCATATTGTTTTTGACCAGCCGGATGCAACGATTGTTGTGCTTGATGCAACATCATTAGAGAGAAATTTAAATCTTGCGCTCCAAGTTTTAGAAATGACTGATAATGTCATCATTTGTATCAATTTAATTGATGAAGCGGAGAAAAAAGGTATCCGAATTGATGAAAAGAGATTAGCTCGTGAACTAGGAGTCCCAGTCGTAAAAATATCGGCAAGAAATAAAAAAGGTATTAATCAGTTGTTGGATACATTAAGTCAACTGGTGAATGGGACAATTGTGACAACTCCATATCGCATGAAATATTCGAAAGATATAGAGGAAGCCATTACAAAGATAGAATCGAAATTAGAAGGTTATTTTGATGATAAATATCCATCGAGATGGGTAGCCCTTCGCTTACTTGATGGTGATGAGGAATTGATCTTAAAACTGCAAAATCATAAGAATAATAAACAGCACGAGGTGAGAACGAATGGAGTCCCAGTCAGTGTTAAATCATAATTCACTTAAGGGCATTTTAGCTGAAGTGAACGAGGTTTCGAATGAGGATATTCGAGATGAAATCGTTAGTGATATTTATACTAAAAGCAAATCTTTATGTAAAAAAGTAGTATCGCAGCAACCTGCAATGTACAGATCTGATAAATTAGATGAAATTTTCACATCCCGCATTTGGGGATTCCCTATTATGCTTATCTTGCTTGGGACTGTCTTTTACATTACTATTGCTGGCGCAAACGTACCATCTGATATGTTAGCAAACTTATTTGGCTATTTAGAGGGTAAGCTAACCATTCTTTTTGAAGCAATGCACGCACCAGAATGGCTACATGGTATTTTAATACTCGGGCTATTTAGAGGTACCGGCTGGGTTATTAGTGTTATGCTACCGCCAATGGCTATATTCTTCCCTATGTTCGCTCTATTAGAAAACTACGGTTACCTACCGCGAGTAGCATTTAATATGGACCGTTTATTCAAACGAGCAGGTGGACACGGGAAGCAGTCATTAACAATGGCAATGGGCTTTGGCTGTAATGCGGCTGCTATTCTGTCTACGAGAATTATAGAATCTCCTCGTGAACGAATGTTAGCCATTTTAACGAACAATTTTGTTCCTTGTAACGGGAGATGGCCAACACTTATTTTATTAGCATCCTTATTTATGGTAACTGGTTTTTCAGGTGCAACAAGTACACTTGTAACATCGGCCATTTTAATAGGATTTGTTATGTTGGGCGTCGTTGTAACATTATCTGTTTCATGGGTCCTTTCTAAAACAGCTTTAAAGGGTGTACCAACCCATTACACATTAGAGCTTCCACCATTCCGAAAACCAAAGTTCTGGGATACAATTTTAAGAGCAAGTATTGATAAAGCATGGAATGTATTAAAAAGAGCGGTTATCGTTGCAGCGCCTGCCTCTATTTTGACTTGGGTATTCGCCAATATTTACGTTGGTGATACGAGTATTCTAATGCATTTTGTTAACTTTTTAGAGCCGTTTGGTCACGCTCTTGGTATGGATGGCTTTATAATGGCTGCATTTATTCTTGGGCTCCCAGCCAATGAAATTGTTATCCCTATCCTAATTATGGCGTATTTATCGCAAGGAGCTATGCTAGAAATTGAGGATTTATCGAAGCTAAAACAAGTGTTTATTGACCAAGGCTGGACTTGGCTCACAGCTTTAAATATGATGTTATTCTCACTGCTACACTTCCCTTGCGGAACGACTTTAGTCAATATTTATAAAGAAACAAAAAGTCCAAAATGGACATTTATGTCATTTTTAATTCCAACGGTTATTGCTATTGGCGTAACCTGGTTGACGGCGACAGTTGCTCGAGCGTTTGGTTGGGTGTAATGATGGGAGGGGCTGCTTAAAAGCCCCTCTTTTTTATTCTTGAATACACTAAGGTATTCAATATATTAGCTGGACATGATCTGTTTTTAGTCTCTCTATCCATTCCGCGGATGGTTTTTTGTCTGTTACAAGAACATCGATATCACTAAGATCAAATAGTTTTAAAAATGCTGCTTTATTAAATTTAGTGTGATCTACTAGTAAAAGATTGACCTTAGAATTTTTAAGCATACATTTTTTTAATTCCGCTTCAGGCTCATTAGATTCTGTAATACCATGTTCCAGCGATATCCCCTTACAGCTAAATACATGGATATCTGCAAAATATCTATTAACGGTAGCTTCTGCAGCAGGGCCTACTAAGGAAAGTGATTTTTTTCGTAACTCTCCCCCTGTTGAAATAATTTGAAAGTGTGAATCGCTAAACTCATTTAATATTTTTATGGAATTAGTAATTAACGTTAAATCTTGTTTGTCATATAATGCTTTGACCAATTCTAACGCTGTTGAGCTAGGGTCAACCATTAATTTATCTCCATCTTTAATCAGATGATGTATTTTCGAAACTATTGATTTTTTTAAATCTATATTAAGAGAAGTCCTTGTATTAAAAGGTAAATCCTCTGAGCCGTTTCGGTTTATTACTGCCCCTCCGTAAGTTCTTGATACAATTCCCTTTTTATCTAATTTTTCAAGATCTCTTCGAATGGTTTCCTCTGTGACTGAAAATTTTTGGCTTAGTTCAGAGACATAAACTTTCTTTTCAATTTGGATTAAATCTATTATTTTTTGCAATCGTTCTTTTGGTAACATAATAAATCCCCATTTTTTCTTTTTATTTTCCCCTTCAAAAGTCGAAACTATAATTTCCAAGCAAGAGCGAAGGAAATATGCTCGTTTTGATATGATTATTTCACTAGTACATCTGATAATTTTCGCTTTGTTTAAATTGTACTTGGGAAAGAAGACAATTACAAAAATTAGTAACAATACTCGATTAGACAAGTGAAGAAGACAAAGCGAAAACTCCATATCGTATCATTACCTAGGTAACAATAACGATACGTGAATTTTCGCTTTTTCATAGTGTATTCTTCTATTTAAACTATTCAACTTCCATTCTTCCGTAAATATTTTTGTGAGAGAAAGTGTCTCTCTATACTAAGCAGAGCAGAGGGACGTTAATTGATTTAGTGGTACGTATGCTAAGAACGCAATGACTAATTACTACCTTCAAGATTGTGGTTCATATACCTTTAAGGAAACAGACCTTTTTATGATCTGTCTTATTTCTGAAAGAGTTGAGACCTCTCCTAAAGCAAATAGTTGAATCATAATATTTCCTAGAACACTAGATTCAACGGGACCAGCTATCACTTTCTTGTTTGTTACATTGGCAGTCATTTGGCATAATAATTCGTCTTGAATACCGCCTCCAACCATATGAATCTGTTTTATCTTTTTACCAGTAATATTCTCAAGGTTAAGTAATTGATTTTTAAATTCTTGTGTTAATCCGTTATAGATAGCAATTGCCCACTCACCTAGATTATCAGGTTTGCCTTGTTTTGTAGAAATGCAATAGGCATTAATAGCTTCCATAACATTATCCGGCGATAAAAATAAAGAGTGATTTGGATTAATAGAAAAGCTTTTATTCGATAATTTCGCAGCGTTAATAATATCAACAAAATCTATTTTTTTTGTAAATATTTCATTATAGTGTTTTTTTAATTGTTGCAATAAAAACATACCATTAATATTTTTAAGAAATCTGATTGTATTTAATACCCCACCCTCATTGCTGAAAGACTCTTTCAAAGATTGTTCATTAACTATAGGATTTTGAATTTCAAGTCCTAACAAAGACCAAGATCCACAAATTAAATAGGCGCTATCTTCATGTTCTAAAGGTATTCCAGCAACAGCACTAGCAGTATCATGACTTCCTACTGAAATAACTGGAACTGAATTACTCATACCGATTTTTCTCCTATGTTTTTTATCTAACATTCCGTAAATCTCGCCAGGAAAAATGATTTCCTGAAAAAGGCGTTTAGGAAATCCTAATCGCTTAATGATGTCAAAGTCCCATTGCTTGCCCTCTACATTCAATAGTTGACTAGTTGATGCAATTGTATATTCCGTCTTTTTGTTTCCTGTTAAAAAATGATTAAATAAATCAGGCATAAACAATAAGTGTTCAGCCTGTTGATTTAGTTCTGGGTTATTTTGGAATTCAACAAATAATTGATAAACTGTATTAAAGGGTAAAAATTGTATGCCCGTTTTAGAATAGAATTCTTCAAATTGAATTGGTGATTTTGAAGAAACACCTTCTGTCCTAGTATCCCGATAATGGAATGGCCAGTGAATAGGGTTTCCTTCTTTATCTAAAAGACAGTAATCAACTCCCCAAGTATCAATTCCGATACTATCAAACTCCAACCTATCCTTTGAAGCTACTTCTAATCCACTTAGTATGTGTTTATACAAAAGTTCAAGATTCCAATGTAAATGATTTTTTATTGTAACTGGTTCATTTTCAAAACGATAAATCTCTTCTAAGATGATCTTTTCTCCATCGTAAACCCCCGCTATTAGTCTTCCGCTAGATGCGCCAAAATCAAAAGCTAAACATTTTCTGTATTTAGTCATCATAATCTCACCATCCCTATTTCATTTTACTCCACTCCCTATCTTCAAAACAACACAAACAGACTTAAATAAAGAATTATATTTTTGTTTATGTTGACAAAGAAGAATTAAAAACATAGAATCTAATCTAAGATTTAGAAATTAGTAAGGAGAGGTTTTTAATGAATGTTTCAGAACAAGTATTGAAAGAGCAAATATGCGACTTAGGAAAAAGAATGTATATGAAAGACATGGGGGCTGCAAATGATGGAAACATTTCTGTTAAAATTTCAGAAAATTCTTTCTTATGTACCCCAACAGGAGTTTCTAAAGGGTTTATGACCCCAGATATGATATGCAAGATTAATAGTAAAGGAGAGGTAATTGAGGACAATCTATTAAACACAAAGCCATCCTCAGAAATTAAGATGCATTTACGTGTTTATGAGGAACGTTCCGACGTAACAGCAGTTGTGCACGCTCATCCCTTATATGCCACAGCCTTCGCTATTTGTGGTATACCGCTTAATAAACAAATAATGCCTGAATCGACTATTTTTTTAGGAGAAGTTCCTATAGCAGAATATGGGACTCCCTCCACAGAAGAGTTACCTAATTCAATCGTTCCTTACCTTCAAAATCATGATGCCATTTTATTAGCCAATCATGGTGCACTAACTTGTGGGATCGACTTAATGAGTGCTTATTTCAAAATGGAGTCCATGGAATTTTATGCGAAGCTTCTTTATCTAACTTCAGCAATCGGAGAACCAAAGGAGTTAACAAAAGAACAGGTAACAACATTGGTTCAATTACGTGAGGAAAAATTCAAAGTTCCTGGTCGTTTTCCTAATCTCTAGGGGTACACAAATAACTAGTTTTTTATTTATCAATTAGGCCTCAGCATAATTGCGTCCGGAATCGGCTTTGTGCTAGCACAAAGAACTCCTTTCCGATTTCTGTGACATCCGCCGGAGGCTTTAATTTATTTCAGCGGATGTTTGGACACCCGCTGAAATAAATTAAAAAATACATTTTTGCGAGGAGATGTAAAGATTATGAGAAAATATCAAATGTACATTAATGGGCGATTTGTTAGTTCTAGCTCAGGTGAGCAAACACAAGTCATTAATCCAGCAACGGAAGAAATTATTTCAGAGGTTCCTAAAGGGACTGTGGAAGATGTACGACTAGCTATTTATTCCGCTGAGAAAGCACAAAAGGATTGGGCCAAGCTTCCGTCTATTGAGAGAGGACGGTACTTGCAAGCAATTTCTAAAGAAATACGTGAAAATGCTCCAATTTTAGCACGCACAATATCAGAGGAGATGGGAAAGACTCTTTCCCTTGCTGAAACAGAGGTTAACTTTACTGCGGATTATATAGATTATATGGCAGGCTGGGCAAGACGCTATGAAGGAGAAATCGTACAAAGTGATCGACCAAATGAGCAAATTTTTATTCATAAAGAACCGATTGGCGTTATAGCTGGTATTTTACCATGGAATTTCCCATTTTTCTTAATTGCTCGTAAAGCAGCACCTGCTTTAATCACAGGTAATACGATTGTTCTAAAGCCAAGTGATTTATCCCCTAATAATGCACTAGAGTTTGCAAAAATCATTGATAAAGTAGGCTTGCCTAAAGGGGTTATCAATATCGTAACTGGTAGCGGAACGACCCTTGGACAAGAGTTGGCTGGCAATTCAAAGGTAGGAATGGTCAGTTTAACAGGAAGCTATAATGCTGGTGCTGCTGTTATGCGGGCAGCGGCAGAAAATATTACAAAAGTATCTTTGGAATTGGGAGGAAAAGCACCTGCTATCGTTATGGATGATGCAGATATAGATTTAGCAGTACGTTCGATTGTCGCTTCTCGTGTCATTAATACAGGACAAGTATGTAACTGCACAGAACGTGTTTATGTTCATAAAAACATTGCAGATGATTTTATTAAAAAAATAACAAAGGCAATGTCCGAGGTAACCTATGGAGATCCATTAATGAATAAAGAGATTGATATGGGACCTCTTTCTAGTAAAGAGGCACTTGAATCGGTAGAGAAAATGGTACAAGAAGCAGTTGCTAATGGGGCTACGCTCTTAACAGGTGGTAAGCGCTCTTCACAAGACAAGGGTTATTTTTATGAACCAACCGTACTTGTAAATGTAAATAATGAAATGGAAATTATGCGCCAAGAAATTTTCGGTCCTGTACTTCCGATCGCTACTTTCAATGACTTAGATGAAGCACTTGAACTAGCTAATGATTGTGAGTATGGCCTAACATCCTCTATTTTCACTCAAAATATAGATGTGACAATGCGTGCAAGTAAAGAATTAGAGTTTGGGGAAACATATGTTAATCGTGAAAACTTTGAAGCTATACAAGGTTTCCATGCAGGATGGAAAAAGTCAGGTATCGGTGGTGCCGATGGAAGACATGGCCTAGAAGAATATTTGCAAACCCATGTTGTCTATCTTCAAAGTAATCTTTAAATATAACAATAGATACTCAATTTTCAGAAAATACAGATAACTAACGAGGAGGATACTCATGTCAAATGTAGCTAGTAAAATGAAAGCGGTTGTATGCCATGGTCCCGGTGAATATTTACTTGAATCTGTGGATGTACCTTCTCCAGAAGCAGGTGAAGTCCTGATTAAGGTAGAGGCCTGTGGCATTTGTGCAGGTGATGTAAAAGCTTGGGATGGAGCACCAATGTTTTGGGGCGGAGAGGATGGTCAGCCTAGTTATGTAAAAACTCCAGTCATCCCGGGACATGAATTTGTAGGAACTGTTATCAAAGTGGGCAATGGCGTGACAGAGTTTTCTGTTGGAGATCGCCTTATTTCAGAACAAATTGTACCTTGTAATACTTGTCGATATTGTAAGCGCGGTCAATACTGGATGTGTGAAAAGCATGATATATACGGCTTTCAGTACAATGTGAACGGTGGAATGGCCGAATATATGAAGTTTCCAGTAAACGCTATTAACCATAAAGTACCTCATGATTTATCTATTGAAAAAGCTATTCTAATTGAACCTTATGCTTGTTCTATGCATGCAGTAAATCGAGCTAATATTCAAATAGGAGATTTTGTTGTCATCTCAGGTGCTGGAACGCTTGGACTAGGAATGGTAGCAGCTGCGAAACTACGAAGTCCTGGTACATTAGTAGTTTTAGATATACGAGACGATCGCTTGGAACTTGCCAAACAATTTGGAGCAGATATTGTTCTCAACCCTTCAAAGGTCGATGTAGTGGAGGAAATTAAAAATATGACAGAGGGTTATGGATGTGATGTTTATATAGAAGCAACTGGTGCACCCGCTAGTGTTATTCAGGGTTTACACGCCATCCGGAAGCTTGGGCGCTTTGTGGAGTTTAGTGTATTTTCAAGTCCAGTAACTGTCGATTGGAGTATTATCGGTGATCGTAAAGAGCTTGATATTTTAGGTGCGCACTTAGGACCTTACTGTTATCCAAATGTTATTAATGGAATCGCATCTGGTGCCCTCCCTACTGAGGGGGTAGTTACTCATAAACTCCCTCTAGAAGAGTTTCAGAAGGGTTTTGAAATGGTAAAAAGCGGAGCCGGCTCTTTAAAAGTTATTTTAATACCATAGATCAAAATTGGGTTCCTAAAAAAAATTACACTCAAAGGTTAGGAACCCTTGTCATTCTCGCATAGTTTTGTAGCGGAGCGACTACCATCGAATACTCCCCTCTTACAGGGGCGAGATAAATACGATTGTAGAAGCCTTTTTTGTAAGCAGACGGTAACTAAATTAAAGGTATTAAACTAAAGCGGCAATTAATCTGTCTGAAGTCAAATCGACTTAAAACAATAGCTAACTCCCCTGCCCCCTGCAGGTTCATGGCACAGTTCAAAACCGTGAGACACTAATCAAGGCGTAATGATAAAAAGGATTAAGGAGGGAAACATTATGAATCGTAGCTTAACTGCATCTCCATCAAAGAAGCAAGTCTTTGGTTTACCAATAGCATTAATTTGGGGATATATTGCCATTGCTTTCTTTATGACAGGAGACGGAATTGAACAAGCATTTTTATCAAAGTATATAGTTGATTTAGGGTTTTCTACACAGCAGGCCTCATTAGTCTTTACAGTATATGGACTCACTGTTGCCATAGCTTCTTGGCTTTCAGGAGTACTGGCAGAAATAACTGGGCCACGTCGTACTATGATCATCGGTTTTGTACTTTGGATTATTTTCCATATTGGCTTTTTAACATTAGGCCTTGAACCAAAAAACTATGCTATGATGCTTATCATGTATGGGATTCGAGGGATTGCCTATCCGATGTTTATTTACGGCTTTGTAGTTTGGATTGCATATGCTGCTCCAAAACAAAGATTAGCTTCTGCAATGGGTTGGTTTTGGTGTATGTATTCAGTGGGAGTAGGAGTCTTTGGTACATACCTACCAAGCTTTTCAATTCCTGCAATCGGATTTATGGGTACATTATGGTCGGCAATTCTCTTTATTGCCATCGGCGGCTTGATGGCGATGTTTTTAATAAAGGATGACTTCAATAGTTATAAAGAAAATACGACAAATGAAGGACCACTGCAAGAATTACTAAGAGGGATTACAATCGCGAAAAACCCACAAATCGTTATCGCTTCAGCTGTACGTATTATTAATCAAATCTCGCTCTTTGGTTTTGTCGTTATACTACCGATTGTTTTTACAGAGCAAATCGGATTTACGATGTCCGAATGGCTACGTATTTGGGGAGCTGTCTATGCAACAACTATTTTCACGAACCTAATGTGGGGTATTCTTGGAGATAAACTTGGATGGGTTAGACAGGTAAGATGGTTTGGTTGTATAGGTATGGCCATCGCTACATTAATTTTTTACTATTTACCGATATCCTTTGGACCAAATATTTGGGTTGGATTATTTGTAGCTGTATTCTTTGGATTTGCCATTGCTGCGTTCG
This sequence comes from Lysinibacillus sp. NPDC056232, assembly GCF_042267565.1. NCBI lineage: Bacteria > Bacillati > Bacillota > Bacilli > Caryophanales > Bacillaceae > Lysinibacillus > Lysinibacillus sp. NPDC056232. Next base: position 36,147 of record NZ_JBHJTF010000015.1, read on the forward strand.
TACCAATGTCGGCTATTTTCCCAACACTGGAACCATCTCATAAAGGTGCAGCAGTGTCCATGCACAATTTATCAGCAGGTTTAAGTAACTTTGTTGGACCAGCAATTGTAACAGCAATTGTGCCGATCGCTGGTGTTGAAGGGGCTATATGGACACTTACTATATTATATATAGTTGGCTTTATACTGACATTCTTTATGAAAGTCGATCAAAACATCAGTAAACCAGCTACAGATGACAATCAATCAATCGAAATTGCACATTAAATTTAGATGTATCCCTATTAATGAAAGCGGTAACATCAAATAAAAGGAAGTGTAAATATATGAGTATTTTAAATAGATTTAGTCTTAAAGATACGGTGTCTATTGTAACTGGAGGAGCAATGGGATTAGGAAAAGCAATGGCACTTGCTTTAGCACAAGCTGGTTCTCATATTGTCATAGCCGATTTAAATCTAGAGGAAGCCCAGAAAACAGCTAATCAATTCAAGCGTGATGAAGGAATAGACACTCTTGCGATCAAAATGGATGTAACCAATGAACAACAAGTCAATGATATGGTAACCAAGGTGTTGAAGCATTTCGGTAAAATAGATGTTTTATTTAATAACGCTGGCATCACAATTCATGAAAAAGCCGAAGAGATGTCATTTGAAAATTGGAATAAAGTCATCAATATCAATTTAAATGGAGTTTTTCTAGTATCAAAAGCTGTTGGCAAAGTAATGATTGACCAAAAACGAGGATCTATCGTGAATATCTCCTCTATGTCTGGCGTCATTGCTAATACTCCACAATGCCAATCTTCTTATAACGCATCAAAAGCCGGCGTGATTATGCTTACGAAAAGTTTAGCAATGGAATGGGCAAAGCATAATATCAAAGTGAATACAATTGCTCCAGGATACATGAAAACAGAGCTGACAAAGCCGTATTTTGAACAAGGTGGAGACATGATTGATACTTGGATGAGCCTTACCCCTATGGGCAGACCCGGAACACCGGATGAACTAGGTGGTATTGCGTTATACCTAGCTTCGGAGGCTTCGTCTTTTGTTACAGGAGGCGTGTTTACTGTGGATGGTGGGTATACTGCTTTGTAGTTGTTAATATTTGATGAAAAAAAGCTAGAGAATTCAACATAAGAATTCTCTAGCTTTGCTTCTTTTTTATGGTTTAGGTGAATACTGAATTTCCACATATTGTTGTGGGGTATGGCCTGTACCATTTGTCTCTTTTTGATAAGCCCAAACAATATTTCCATATTGATCTTTTGTGAATAAGAATACTCTTTGACCCGTTTTAAACACATTCTTAATCCCTGGATCAGTAGATGGATTAGCTACAAGAGGTAAAATTGCACTTCCATCTGCTGCTTTTTTTACTGATCCTTTACCAAATGATAATATTCCATTATCGGCTGGTTTATTATTTTTAACACTATCTAATATTAATTGTGGATCTAATGTTGTTTTATTCGCAGCAGTAACCGCATAGAAGTATTCTTGGTTTAATTCAAGCAGTGTCAGAATGTTTACAGAAACATCCATTGTTGTTGAATTATATTCTGCTGGTACGCCGCCAATATTTCCTGTTAAGTTAGCATAACTCATCGTGTTATATGCATCTTTACCTTGATATACATACTTACCGAAGTCAGCTATATCAAACTTATTACCCTTATTATCTGAAATAATGTAGTCACGTGCTTCATCTTTCATCTTAACGGTAAATGTTCTATCCGCTGTACCTGAGGCAGTTGGTTTAATAATTAACTGACTCTCCTCTGTTGTTGCTGTACCCTGTGTATACTTAACAAATTGATATTGTGAGGTAATATCTTTGTTATCTTCGTCTGTAATTGTTAATAAACTTAGATCTTTAATTGAAGAATCGCCATTTTCATCACGCATGATGGCTTCACTGAATGTAATCGTAAACGTATCATCTGGATTACGATATACAATATTACGTTTCTTTTCTTTATCAACTGTCATTTCGAAACGTGGTGGTGTGCCATCGGAATAGAAGTCTTGTTTCATCCAACCAGCATTTGTTTCATCGTGATTGTCTCCGTCTTCATTGGCTTTATACACAGTAAAGTTACCATACGTATCCTGTGCACCTAAATAAACAACATATTCGGTATGTGGTGTTAAAGTAACTCCTGGCATATCTAAAGTTCCCGACGCACCTTTTCCACTTTTTGTGACTGAAGGACTTGATTTAAGTTTGTCTTCTAATGTTTTTCTTTCTGCTGCCGTGTTAATAGTTAGCTTTGCATCTGGATTATCTGTTCCATCCGCGTTTTTCTTTGGTACGAACCAGTAATGAAGCTTTGTTGTCTCATCTGTACTGAAACTTACAGTGGCTTTCGTATCATCATAACCTTTAGTAGTACCAGACTTCACTGCTATCTCGGTAACTAATGGTGCTCTTGAGTCCCCAAATATTTCTTTAGAAGTTATTTTAGAAAGTTCGCCGCCACGGTCTTTTAATATCATATGAACCGAATAGCTTATAAATGGATTTAGTTTATCTTTATCAATAACAATCGGGAATTTCTTTGTATCAGCTTCTAAGTCGGCTGGACCAGAACCAATTTCAATATATATATCTTTTCCACCTATTTGGAAGTACCCTGATTTTAATGATGCTTCATTCGCAAATTCATTATAGAAATCTCTCTCCGTGATACCTTTATCTTTTAAATATTGCTCAAATGTTTTTGTTTCTCCATTGTCTTCGACTGTATCAGGTAACACCATGTAATAGTACGTCCCTGCTTTATTTGGCTTAAATTCTACCTCAGCTCGTTTATATTTTTCATCTTGATCTGGCTTCCCAATAACGTTTAATTCTAGAATCTTTGGTGGAACATAATTTTCATGCACATATTCTGCAAAGTTCCGAACAGTTTTACCAGGTTCAACAGTATTGGCATTTTCAAATTCATTGTCTGCTAAATCCTTAACACCAGGTAATACTGTTACACGTAATGTATCTCCATAAACAAAACCTGTTTCTGATGGAATGGTTAATAATACTTTTTTATCGCCTTCTTTATATTCTACAGCAGAAGGTTTAATTTTTTTCTGTCCTGTCGTATTGACGATAACTGTTCCTGATAAATCGTAGTTATTTACATTTCGTGCGCTTTCAGGGTCTAATGCTTCATTTAAATAAATGTAGAATTGATTTTCCTTTCCAGCGGCAGGTTCAAGCTTCGTCTTCTCAACGTATGGATTGATATTATCAAGTTCTAGCGTTGTAAATTTCTCCACTGCAGCAGGATCTTTTGAATAATTACCTGAATCATCCTTCATCACTACATAAAGTTGATACTTTGTTTCAGCCTCTAAACCCGTTAGAATTTCAGTAATTCCAAGTTTCCCTGCAACTGCCTTACCCTTACCTGTTGGTTTAGCAACAATATCTGCAGTAGTTGGATCAGCTGCAGTCGTCTCTTTACGAACGTAGTAGTAATAGTCTCCTGGTTCACTCGCTGTAAATGTAAACTCTGCACGTTTTCCTCCATGTAGAGGTTTAACTGTTAAAGATTTAACAACTGGCGGTGTTCCATCTTTCATTTGGAATGATTGTGATTTAATATCCGAAACATTTTTCGCTCCATCAACGACCATCACATAAACAACATATTCTTTTTTCTCACCTAAATTAGAGATTTTAATAGTGTTTTTGCCATTCACTGCTGCGCTTGTTCCATTTGCAACATTGTCAGTAGAAATGCGATTTACCATTTCTTTTTTCGTTGGTGCATCGGCTTCTTTTTCGCGAACAATATAGTAGTAGGTTCCAACTTTATCTGAAGTGAAGTCTACCTGAACATCACTACCATTTAAAACTGTTACATTCGTAATGTCGATTAACGGTTTTGTTTTATCAGCTGGATCCTGTTTATCAATATCGTCTTTATCGACTGGTTTACCGTCTTCATCTACAATATTGCCGATATTATCTTTATCCTCTAAGAAGTCGTCGAAGATATTATTCGGTCCCTCGCCCTTCGGTATAATCACTTTGTCAATATACGTGTAATCTCCAATATCAACCCAACCGTATACATTATCAACATACAGAACACCTACACGACCATCTAGATATAGCTCTAAATCTGTATAGCTATTGTAGTTAATCCAGTCGATATTGCCATCTCCGTAAATTGTTAGCTTCGTTTCTGTATCAAGGTTTAGTGTGCCGATATTTCCTTGAATCTCAAATTCACGAACAGTCCCGATGATGTCTACTCGTGGTAGCTTCATATTTGTTTCGATTTTTGTACCGCTTTGAGAGACAACTAGGCGTGATACAGTGCTGTTATAAAATTCAATATGTTTTTCAACATTTTTCATCGTCACTTTATCTTTAGACCAGTTCTCAAATGGCTTGTTTTTATCAGGATTTTTGTCGGAATTCTGATCTGTCCAATCTTGAAGATCTTTTGCTGGACCATTATTGGATGAGGACGAGCCTTCATCATTTGGATTATCTGGATTCGACCAGTTGATAAATGCAGTATTGGTGCTTGCTATACGGCCAAGAGATAATGGCTTATAGTAGGAAACGCCTAATTGTAAAGGTGGACGGACCGTTTCGTTGACAAGCATAGTGCCAGTCAGTGTAACATTTGAGAATTCAATATAGTTCCCATTAACAACGATTGTCGCGCCGAAGGACTTATGATCGCCATCGAACTCTAGAAATCTTGAGCTTGTCCCACTTGCATTCAATGTAAGCTTTGATACAGAGCGAAGAGTTTTGCCTGAAAAATCCCCTTCAATAAGCGCACCTTTTAATACCGGTGCATTATCTTCGTTAAAAATATGCGAGAGACTTTTTGGTACCGAGTATGGATCGCCATTTATGTAGACAGTATTGTCTTCAACATCTGTAATTTTGAAAGATGTGGCATTACCTTTTTTCTCTTGTGAACGCACAATAAAAGATGCGAATTGTCCACGTGTAACCGCATTATGTGGTGAGAAAGTGACAGGCGTTGTCCCTTCCGTAATCTTTAAATCTACTAAACTTTGGATATAGATAGCGTTGCTTGTTTCGCTAGTTACATCTTTGAAACTATTGTTGTAATTAGAGGCTACCTCAAATTTAAAGCCAAGCACTAAAATTTTCGCTAATTGCCCACGTGTCATCACTTCATTCGGCATAAATGTTCCGTTTGAATAGCCAGACATGATTCCTGCATTTTGTAAGGCAGCTATATACTTGTAATATTCACTATTTTTTGGAACGTCTTTTAAATATGGATCTTGTACATTTTTCAAATCTAATTTTAAAACAGTCGCCAGCATTTTTGCCGCCTGACCACGTGTTACACTTTGATTTGGTCGAAAAGTTTTGTCTGCATACCCATCAATCGCACCTTGAGTGTATAATTTTAAAATATCGTCATAATGACTTGAATATGGGTCAACATCCGTAAATGGTGAAGAAGCTGCAGCTGCCTTTTGTGGTGGTGGCACTACAACAGCAATCCCACTAGTAGCAAATACAGTTGCTATAAGTGCTTTGTTCACTTTTTGGATTTTTGTTTTATCCATCCCATTCTTCCTTTCATCTATGTATTTGATACGTTCAAAATATCATTTTCATCATACCCTTTATATCGACAGGTAGATAGTGAACCTTCATAGATAAACCTAAATTAATGGAAGATAATCGTTGGAAAAATTCAGCAATAACATAAAAAAGTTCATTATCAAAAGTTAGAGATGACATTTGTTTAATCGATTGGAGTGGTGGAGACTGGTCGCCCCCTTGGGGATTAGCGTTACAGATGAGACCCTGGAGCGCATGAATTCATTTTTATATGAATACTTTGAAGATTTATCGGAACAATTTTAGCTTTTATCGGAATATTTTCTCGTTTTATCGGAACAATTTCAGTTTTTATTCCTTTCATCGGACGCACACATAAAAAAGCCAAGGAGCATCGGTGCTCACTTGGCTTTTAACGATATATAGGCATACATCTAGACGTACTTGTGATGTCATAAGGGAAAGGGGGATAACCTTGCATCTTGTCAAGTCGATCGAGAGATGTGTCCCGAATTTACGTATCATTTGAACATGTTTGATAAGTCATATGGGGAATGACTTAAAAGTAGTTTGCCCAAATGATCGTTGCATTAATCATGTACCCCAAAAATTAGAAATGTATGCTTATTTCAAAAAAAATTTTTATTTTTTTCTTGCTCTGCTACTATGACTTGATTTCGTCCTGCTTGTTTTGCAAGATAGAGCGCACCATCTGCTGCTTCAATTAACTCTTCCGTCGTGTCGGCCATTTGCGGATATACAGCAACACCTGCAGATAATGTAACTGGACGACCACAAGGACTTATAGTATGCGCCAAAATATCGCTTAGTTGCTCCGCCACCTGTGCCGCTTCCTCAGCTGTAGTAGTTGGCAATAACATCACAAATTCCTCACCACCGTAGCGACAGCAAACATCTCCCTCACGAGCAACAGCTTTCATATTTTGAGCTAAAAATTGTAAAACCTTATCACCTACTGCATGACCATACGTATCATTAACACTTTTAAAATGATCTAAATCAAGCAGAATGAGGGCATGTGGCAACTTGTTCTCAAGCCACTCCGCTAGCATCGCATCCATTGTGCGACGATTGGTTACACCTGTTAACGGATCTGTTGTAGATTGATCTTTAAAAAAGGACACCTGTCCCTGTAAAAATGTTAAACTCCGAATGAGAGCACTTTTAAGATAATGCGCTTCAAAATACCAACTACGTACAGAGTTCAAGCCTTCTACATTTTTCGATTCCATGCTCTCCTCTGTTAAAGTAGCTAATTGTTGTAAGGGATTTGCAATACGTGCTGCAGCCCAAAGGACAATTAAAATTGAAACTAGCATAAGCGGAATGGATTTTATAGCAACTTCCTGTACTCTATCAAACGAAGGAGCTAATGCTACATCTAACGGTCTTTGAGCAACTACTCCCCAGTTTGTTAAAGGTACAGCGCTATAACCAGCAAGCATTTCTACTCCTTTAGTATTCATTACTTGCTGAGTTCCGCTTTTTCCAGAAATCACTGCTTTGACTACTTTATTACCAATAGCAATTTCATTAACGAGATTTGGGTCCTGATGATAGATAACACGCCCATCTGAATCAACTACGTACACATATGAACCATCATGATAATAATGCTCTCCGAGTAATTCATTAAAAACATTTCGTTCCTTTAAATAAATTGTCCCAGCTACCATTCCTAAATATTCATTTGTCTCTGAAAATATAGGATATGATATAAAAATAAGGAGACGCCCCGTGATTCCTTTATAAGGCTTTGAGACAAGAGGTTCCCTTTTAGATAAAGCCTCTTTCGCTCCAATAGATGTTAACACCGCACCTTGTACCTCTTCAGATGGTGGTGAAATAGATAATACAAGGCCTTCTGCATTTGTGATCAGCACAGAGTTAAACATGTCATTTTGCATTTTCAAACGCTCAGTTTCCTGAATCAATGCATTGTTATCATGCATTTTCGTTTTTATCGTGCTGGCGCTATATCCTAAAATCTGAAAAGATTCTTCAAGATAGGAACTTGCTGTTGTTGCTAATTTTTGTGCATATACTCGATTCGTTTCAAGCGTATTTTCTTTAATCGAAGCAACATTCATACGGTAACCACTCCAAATGCTACCAATGCCTGTTAAGAAAAAAGCAGCCATGGCAACACCCATGATTAAATACTTTAACTTTATCTGTTTTGATTTCATTTTCTGTCTTTTACCCCTAGTTTATAATTTCCTCTATTATTCTATTAAAGCACAAAAAAATTCCTTATTAAGAAAATATCTTATATTGAGAGAAAAGTATTTGTAAAAATAATTCCCTCATATAACAAAAATAAAATAGTAGACTCACCATAAAAATTCGAAATGAAAATTTACCTTGTATATAAGTTGATTGGAGTGGAGGCTGGGCGACTCCTTGGGGATCAGCAATAGAGGAACGAAGGCTAAAAGCATCACGTCCTGTGATAACGCCTTCGTGACTAACATCGTGTTAGCCCGACGCCCCCAGGAAGCTTTGCTCTGTGCGAAAGCGAAGCGGCAGCAACAAATATTTTATCTGTGCGAAAGCGAAGCGGCAGCAACAAATATTTTATCTGTGCGAAAGCGAAGCGGCAGCAACAAAGCGCCCAGCCGGAACGGAAATCAACCCCACGTTTTGATGGTTAGCCATATAGTAGAGAAAGTTCCATAATTTTAGCATCGTTAACCGAACAAAAATATAGTAACTTTATATCTATAGAACTTTTATTATTTTGATAGATTTTTATTATAAATTTATTATTAGAAGAGGTTTTAAATATGTTGTTACGTAAAGTAGCTCCAATAATGGTTGGTTTTAGTATGGCTCTTTGGACGAATACTTCTCTCAATCCAAATAAGTCAGCTCGTACAAAAATAACAAATACGCAAAAAACTTTGTCACTATCCAGCTTTCAAAGTGAATATAAAATGAAATGGCATCGAGTAGAGACGGACTACTCCCAATTTTCCCTCGTAGGAAAGCATAATTCCAATGAGGTTGGAGGATATGAAACACGTACTGGGCATAACGTATTTGGTATTCGTATCGGTGCTAATCGAATAGATGTAAATAGAAAATACAGTCTTCCGCTAAGATCCATTCACTATGAAAATACAAGCTATTTGCTCGATTACAATGATTGTGAAGGTAATACTACACATGGGACCTATTTCATTGATGGTCACTATGTTACTTTTTTCTATGATTTACACAAAAACAATATTGTTCGTTCTATTATTTGGATTAATGCCAAAACAGAATTAAGTAAACGTGGTTATTATGGTAAGCCATCCAACGAACTACGAACAGGGCTTGAAGATTTAATGGTTGACCTTATTAACCATGAGCGAGTTATAGAAGGCTTGCAACCACTCATTTATGACAAAGGGTCTAATCCTATTGCTCGGAAGCATAGTAGCAATATGATCACACATCAATTTTTTAGTCATGAAGATCATAAAGGTAATCATTCCAACGACCGCCTCTCTGCTGGTGGAGTTAATCACTATTGGTATGGCGAAAATATAGCACAAGGTCAGCACAATAGTATATTTGCTCATGAAGCACTGATGAATTCAAAAGGACATCGTATAAATATTTTAAGGAAAGAGTTTACACATATTTTTGTTGGTGTTTGCTTTAAAGATAACGGTGCCCCCTATTATACGGTTAACTTTTATTCTAAGTAGTTGAACGGTTGAAATTGATCAACGATATATACACAAAAACCTCTATGCAGAACTTATTGCATAGAGATTTTTTGTCTTCTTATTACAACAGAACCTTCTGATAAACCGATTACTATAATTTCACTTATAATCTCTATTCAGCACATCACAGAAAATTGACGATGACATTTGTTAAATCGTATACCACATATAAGTTGATTGGGGTGGATACTAACTCCTTGGGGATTAGCAATAGAGGAGCGCAGGCTAAAAACATCACGTCCTGTGATAACACCTTCGTGACCAATCTCGTGTTGCTGCCACTTCGTTGCACTGCGCTTTCGCACAGAAAACAATTGCCGCTGTCGCGCAATAAACATTCGTTGCCCCAACGCCCCCAGAAAAGCGCCCATTCGGGATAGAAATAAACCCTACGTTATGAAAAGGAGTCTATATTCTAAATTTTTTTACTTTTTTTGTTATTCTGACATATAATTTTTTGACTAATTATTTTATAATAAAATTTAACATAGTCAAGCCATCAATTCTTCTGTTATAATACTGATAATTTACATTCACTCTGTATTAATACAGCGCGAATAAATGCTTTTCACAAAATGGGGATTATGAGAAAAGCGCTGCAATGCAATCTTGAATAGATGACAATGTAGCCTACACAAAAAGGGGTTGGGAGATTTGGGTATTTTAAAGGGGTTAAAAATTCTCGATTTTTCTGCATTACTACCGGGGCCAATGGCGACAATGATATTTGCTGATTTAGGCGCAGAGGTTATTCACGTTGAATCCTCAAAGCGCGTAGATTTAACGCGTATTATGCCTCCTTACGACGATGATCATGAGGCGTATATTCATCAACATTTGAATCGCTCTAAAAAGTCATTAACATTAAATTTAAAATCGCCTGAAGCTATAGAAATTGTGAAGTCACTCATTAAAGAGTACGACATAATTATCGAAGGATTTCGACCTGGTGTCATGCAGCGGCTTGGCATTGGCTACGAAGCTCTAAAAGAAGTAAATCCTAAAGTTATATATTGTGCTATTACAGGCTATGGGCAAACTGGACCATTTAGCAATCGGCCAGGACATGACAATAACTATTTATCATTAGCTGGCTTGCTCGACTATTCACGCCATAAAGATAAAAAACCAGTCTCCATGGGTATTCAGCTCGCTGATATTGCTGGGGGCACGATGCATGCGGCAATTGGAGTACTCGCTGCTGCTTTACATCGTGAAAAAACAGGTGAAGGACAATATATTGATATAAGTATGACCGATGCTGTATTTTCGCTCAATGCTATGTATGGGTCTGCCTATATTGGCGGCGGTCGCGTGCCTCAGCCCGAGCAAGAAATTTTAAACGGTGGCAGCTACTACGACTTTTACAAAACAAAAGATGGTCGATTTTTCTCGGTAGGAAGTCTCGAGCCTCAATTCCGCAAATTGCTTTGTGAAGCGCTTGATATTCCCGAGCTCATTGATAATACTTTTAATGATTCATACTATACACAAATTCGTTTTAAAGAAGCCGTCCATGACGCATTCTTATCAAAGACTTACGAAGAATTGCTCGAAGTGTTTAACGAGAATTTCGAGGGATGTGTCGAACCAGTATTAACGTTTCCAGAAGCATGCGAGCATCCTCAACTCAAGGCTCGTGACATGATTGTTGATATTCCCAAAAGCGACGGTACTACGCAAAAACAAATTGCATCTGCGTTTAAGTTTGACGGTGTTAAACCGCAGTACAAGCATGTCGGTGCTAAGCTTGGAGAGCATAATGAGGAAGTGTTGTCTTCACTTGGCTATAGTGCCGAGCAAATTGCAGACTTAAAGGACAAAGGGGTTTTAGAATAATATCCACACAAAATTAAAAGAGTGTCTAATGCTGCATTTAACACACACATTAGACACTTTTTGTATTTCTAATCAATTATGCCTCGGCATAATTGCGTCCGTAATCGGCTGAAAGAAGTTAAACGTATGCACTTATAAAGACCCGTAACTTTTCGAAATGATCGTCAATGAGTAAATATTTTTTATATATTTCCATTAATTTTTCAAAAAGCTCGTACTGCTCCGTCACAAATAACACCTTTAAAATATTGAGCATATGCAAGGATGCGCTCTGCACCACCAAAGAATAAGGCGCTTCTGGCTGACGATAATGTTGGCGCCACTCTTCCACAGACAAGCCAATATGCTGTAATGAATTATTAACATGAAGAGCAATATCCTGCTGAACTGACGCTTCCATCGCAATAAATTGCTCATTACTATAGTTTTTCTGTACTAAAGCGGCATGTATTTTTTTATTGGATGCTAGTACATGTTCCTTTAAAAGCTGAAGCCCCTCTTGATAACGCCCCATTTTTACGTAATGATCAAGTAATACTGCATACAAGTTTTCTAAAAAATTTAGTTCATAATTTTTAATAATAGCAGGAGGCGTTGGCTTACGATTCGGCAACAATTCCTTATATTCCAATAAAATCTCTATCGCGTAATTATTAAGTCGTTCATCTTCTAATAAATACTCACCGAAGTGAATAACAGTTTCAGGATTCTTCTCCTTGTGCGCTATATGAAACAGAAGGTAGGCAATCAGAACTTTTTCTTTCTCTGTCATTGCATACATCGAATAACGCCAATCTGCTTCAAAGGAAGTAATGAGAGCTTTAACGCATGAATAATCTCCTTCAGATAGACGATAATGCGTTACAATTTGGTAAAGATGTAACTGCTTTTTTGCTAAACAAGTAGCATTATAGTTATCCACGTAAGTTATACACTTATCCAGAGTCCCTCTATAATTATTCACAAAGTTATCCACATATCCACAGATTTTTTTTGTAGATTGTTCAATATGACCCATCATTTCATGGATAAATGTGAATTGTTCTAATGGTTTGTGGATAAACAGTGAATAAACTTTTTTCATGAAAAGCCAATGCCAAAATTGAGCATCTTCTTTATAAATCATATGCACTAAATATTCATTTTCAAATTTATATAAAAATATAGTTTGTAGTTCGTTGACTGGCATTGTAATTTGCATTCGCTTCCCGAAAATTAGCCAGATTAATCGCTCTAAGTCCATTGTATGCTGTGCAAAAAGCTGATCAAAAAAGGTCTCCTTGCCTTTTTGCGTATAAAAAAAAGCATTGAGACGTTCATTCACAAATTCAGTATCCAAACCATACTTGTTAAAAAAAGTTTGCATATCTATCGTTACACGACCCCAATATTTTCGCGCAGTTGAAAACGCAATATTCATCGCAGTTTCCTCATTCACTAAAAATAATTTCGGTGAAAGTGCAGTACCTAGAATTTTCGGGTCTGCCGGTGAATCACTTTCTGCCTCTAACCATTTTGAAAGTAATTTTTCAGCACCCTTTTCACCACTTTGTTTATATGTCATGAATAACTGCTCATCACAATCCAACAGCATGCAACTGGAGCCCCCCATCAAATTCAACCAACAACGATCTTCCCCTATTCTGTAAAATACTTGCCAAATTTTTTAACACTCTTTCTTCAATATAACAAATCTTATCCATCATATGCTAAAGAAATCGAAATATGTATAAAAGAAGTCAACAAATGTATTCGTGCAAAATCGACAACTTCAGCTACAGCAGCATAAAAAAAGCCATCTATAAAGGGCAACTGTCTCATAGATGGGTTAAAAGATTAAGTTTACGGTTTAACAGAAGAACAGCAAATGAGCTCATCGGACAATCACTCATAAGTTGGTAGCCCATTTTCACAAATAGCTCATTGCTAACGCTAATCAAAGCTAGCGCCATAGTATACATAATTAAAGAAAAGCTATGCATCATTCACTAATACAATCGAGAAAAAAGCAATCTCACAACAGAAGACGAGCGACTAACAAAATAGTTACAAGAAAGCGGAGCGACAGATGCAAGAGGTCTTCAAATCCTTCAAATTTTTTGAGGGATGTTTCTCTGCATCGAAAGCGTAACATTTTACCGCAACTTGCTTAATTTAATCCTCACCAAAACAAAGGATACTTCCGCGTTTCTCGTAGATTATTTATCATAAGACCAAAGAAAACGATTATGAGAGCGCCAATAAGAACGGGCATTACTAGATAGTTCCATCCATAGCCTCCTAAAATAATAATAATCGGATTTGCTCCTGCTGGTGGATGAATGATTCCTAATAAGGCCATTAAAAAAATGGTTAAAAGGGTAAATCTGCCATGAGTACCTTCCATTCTATTGAAAATTCTATAGAACCGTATCGATTTTTTGTATACCCTAAGCTTGTTCTATTATAACACCACTAAATAGAATTCAATTTCGAAACGTCAAATTTTGGACATAATTTCAAATGGTCTCGGACTTTCTCCATACAAAAATCCGTTGTTTTCCCCCATTAACACAAAAAAGCAAACTATGAAATGTTCTAGTTTGCTTTCTTTTTGGACTTCACCGTATGCATTTAATCATATTGCTTTTTCACTGGTTTATAAATTCGTGCTTTTTTCAGTACTGTTTTAGGTACTTGGAGAGTTGCGGTTACGACGCCTGGATGACGACCAATTTCAATTGAACCTGTAATTGTCGCTCGATTCATAATCTCTGGCTCGCTCATTTCAAAAAGCCTTGCAGCACGGCTGATAGCATTAGCCGTTGCTTCATTTAATGATGTTCCAGAGCCGACAATTGATACAGGAAATGCTTCCTCCACTTGCTTAACGCCAAATTCCTCTGCAAGCTCACGTGCACGACGTTTTTCTTCCTTTGTAAAAGGTTTAGCCGTATAAGGTAAATCCTCTAAATTTGGCAATAAAATAGGGCCATCCAAAGCAACTTTTTTCAATACACTTACCTGAAGCTGAACAATACCAGCAACATCCGTTGTATGTCCCGCAATTTCACCATCCCCTTGCATTGCGTGCATATCACCAATATACACACCGCCACCTGGAACCTTTACTGGGCAAATAATAGTTGCCCCCTCACGAACGCGGCTTATATCCATATGTCCATCTGTACGATGTGTATCTAATTCAGTCTGCGTAAATGAATACTCATGGGGTGCACCGATTAAAAACGAGCCAAAATCACCAGCATTGTGGGAGTCTGGCATTGCCTTTGAGGGTGTTGTTCCAAGCTGCCCTAAAAATGGTCGCATTCTTGCCATAACACCAATCAAATCACTTGGCGCTAACGCAACTACAGGATTTTGCACAGAATTTTCAGGTGTACGCATATAATTTTTCGCATCAAGTGCAATACGACGAGCCCCTTCTCGTCCAACAGTGACACCAATATTGCCCTTATGATCTAACGCCATAGTATAACCATTCGTCATGTTAAATGGTGATGTTTCAGTATCACATGTCGAACAGCGAATAGCCTGCCGACCTATCCCTTTGACAACTGTATTAGGATGAAGCTTACCACAGCCTGGGCATTTTACTGATACGAACGGATCCCCAATGAATCGATCTACAATTACCTCATCGTGCCCAGATGCTGTTGCTACGGATGTTACCTGTAGTGATTTAATCTTGATAACAATGGCGTCTCCTACCTCTGCCCCTTCTACAAATACAGGCTTTGTTACTTCATGTCCACCACGAATCGTGGGTGTGAGCATCGGGCCCCAACATCCTGGTGTCGTATTAGCAATGATTGTTCCACCGTCTTTGACAGGTCCAAGCATTTTCCGTTGTGGATCTAAAATACCATCTATGAACTCATTTACGAATAATGTTTCGACGGCTTGCGGCTGCTGTACAAGATCTTCCCTTTGTATTTCTTCTTTTTCTAGCACTGGCAATTCGCTTGTCATTTTTTCGTCACGCTCCTAGTTTTTATTTTATGTATATTGATTTTTGATCAACTATGCCTTGGTATAATTGCGTCCGGAATCGGCTTTGTTCTTGCACAAAGCCGATTCTGTGACATCCGCCGGAGGCTTTGGGCCAACGTGATGTTGGTCACTCAGTCGCGTGTTGTTGTTGTTGTTGTTGTTGTTGTTGCTGTCGCTTCGCTTTCGCACAGATAAAACCGTGTTGCTGTCGCTTCGCTTTCGCACAGATAAATTGCCACAGGACGTGGCGTTCTTAGACTGAGTTCCTCTTTCTCAGCGGGTGTTTGGACACCTGTACCTGTCGCTACGCTTTCGGTCAAAAGACATTTGCTGAAAGAAGTTAAATTTGATTTCAACGCTTGATATATCTCTTTGTAGTAAATTGCCGCTTGTAAAACTTAATTTCGACATCAAGTTCGATAATTCCTTCCATTTCGAGGGAAATATCACTAATCGTATGTATTGAATAATTACAGTAGCGTTGAAATCTTTTTTCTTCGTGCATGATTTTCATCCAGTAGAATTGTTATAGAACATATGGAAAATTATGACGTTCATTTTATATATTTTCAACCATTTATACATAAAAAAGCACAGACTCGTACAAATGCAATGTAAAAGTCTGTGCTTTTATTGTTTAATAAACACAAGCATCTTCATTTCTTTTTAGGTGTAGGCAGTTTTAGTACTATGAAAATGAGTATAGTTAATAATAATAGAGCTAGAGCAATATTGATTGTATTAGATGGACCAAGAACTCTGTAAAGTAATTGAGCAAAAGTTGGTATCCCTAACCACTTGAGTATACCAGGAAGCACCAATATTCCAGATAAGAGTCCTAAAATCATCGGTGTCCAATACTTCCGAGCCAATACTTTCATCCCCTTTTGGTTATTTGATATCATCTACTAATTTACTTAAATTAGTTAGACAATATTTTTGAAGTCATTTATCAATAAACAAAATATTCTGTTTATTTCTATTCTACATCACAATTCCAGCTATTTCAAGAATTTCGCTATTATGTATTGGGTAATAAAAACGCTCCAGCGATCAGTAGTCGAACACTGGAGCTAGTTAGTGCTAATTTCCAGGATGAATTGTGGTGCTAATCCAACAAGAAATGTTAAAAACAAGAACATCATTGACAAATATGTAAAAATTTTTATTCGCAAATAACACCGCCCCCTTCTTTACCCATATGTAAAGTATAAAAGTTGAATACTAATTTACATAAATAGCTTATACAAAATCAAACCTTAACATGATTCATGTTAAGGTTTGATTTCACAACAATTATACCGAACATGTTATTTATTTATAGTTCTCGTCACATCGAACCAACCATTCCTTACCTGTTTTGGAATTGTAGCCAAATTAGGCAGGGCATCCCTTAAAGTAGCAACAACTTGTATGCTTTGAACAAAATGGAACATAAGTAATTATTTTTCCTGCAAAGGTATTTACGGGTTACTACCTTAAGAATTTTAATTCAAGTAATGAATGTATCCACCTTTTTTGAAATAATAAAGAAATGGTTATCGCGCCACAACTAAACATATAGCTATACGCTATTCTTAAAACTCTAGTGACGATTTACAATAAAAAGGGTCTTTGTGCTTGTTGATTGCACAAAAACCCTTTCGTTATCTTCCCTAGGTTATTATTTTTTGTGGATATTTAATCTCTTAGTGCGAATTTCACATGGTTGGTCTTCACACGCTTTCCACGGGTACTGTTATTTTAATGGAATTGTCACAGGATCCATCTCTTTTAATTCCGTGCCTTTTCCTGAGCCCAAGGAGAAATAAATAACAGGGACAAATGTAATGGATGTAGCAGTTGGATTGATAGCCTGGACAGTAGCACTTGATTTATAAGAAATACCACCGTCGCGACTTGAAGCACCATTTCCATTTACCACATACGTATTGCCTAAATTATCTCGTAGTTCATCAAATTGAACTGTAACTTCCGGCCACTTTTTTATCACTTCTGGGTTTGCTTCATAATCAAAATTAATAACAGTAGACATATCATTTTTTTCAAGGGCTGTAAATCGAGCTGTGACATCATAGTTTGAAACAGTTTCATTGACTAGCTGTAGCTCACCTGCTAGCTTAGAGACCTTAAAATTAAATGCCCAATCCCCCTCCACTTTTGTATCGTTATCCGTGTTGAGAAAAGCTTCTGGTTTCCACGTCATTTCTAATTCATCTGGAGCTTCTTTATCAAAATCAGGTGTTATTTTTGCTAATCCAACATATTTATTATCACTTATCTTTTCCAGTCGACTACTTCCTACCGCACCTACAGCATCCTTAATATCAATGAACTCACCTTCTATAAATGGAAAAGTGCCTAAATCTATATCTGTTTCAAGTGCATAAGAAATTGTCAGTGATGTACCGTCATACACAGCATTTTCTATCATCATAGATAAGCCATTACTAGAATGAACCTGTCCAATTTCCGTTGCATAACTATCAAAATTCTCAAGCATAGTATTTTTATTATCAAAATAGCTAGCGATGTTTTTCATAAACGGAATTTGTGAAGCAAATGTTGGAAAAGCAATACTTACGGTAGTTACCATGCTGATGCCAATTATTGCTGCCGCTGCTATATGACGCACCCATTTTGGCATACGCTTTCTTGTTGCTTGCTTCTTTAAAACCGTTTGTTTAAGGTTCATTTTTCGTTGTGCAGATAATTCGATTGGTTCAATTTGATCCACATCCAGGTCCAGCCACTCTTTATAACTTTTAGTCATATAAATGCCTCCTTCAACTGTATTGTTGATGCTAGCTTCTTCTTCCCTCGATAAAGTCGGTTTTCTACGGCTGCTTTTGATAAATGTAGCGCTTCTGCTATCTCAGGATTCGTTAATTGCAAATAAAACTTCATCATAAAAATATCTCGATCAATATTTTCCAAATGACTAATAGCCATTAGTAAATCGTTTCGTTGCTCCTTTTTCAAAAGCTCCTGCTGTATATCTTTTATATCAGGCTTTTGCAAGAGCTCCTCGTCTCCTTTTTCTCTTTGCTGTTGTTTTTCAAGCTTACGGAATAAATCTATGGCTTTATATTTTGTCAGCATCCCTATCCATTTTTTGAAATCCTCTGATTCGCCCTTAAATTGCTTTGCATTTTGCCAAATGGCTAGGAATACATCATTAACACAGTCATCAATAGAATCTTTATTAATACCGGAAAGAATTTTATATGCTATCGCATGTACGAAGCCAGAATAATGTTCAATTACATACTCAAGCGCATCTTCTTTTTGGCTTTGTAAACGGCTTATGAAGTTTTTAGATGTGCATCTCACCATTTCGCCCCCTTTATGTTTATTTGAAAAAGCTTCTTCACTAACTATATCGAAACTCAGTCACTAAAACTCTCAACTATTTCTGTGAAGAATGATGATTCCTTAAAAAACCTTCAGTAATGTTTCAATCTCCTCTTTCAAGCAAGTTTCATTTATAATGAGTCACATAAGGAACTTCAATCTGTTTGAAGATCCCAAGCTAAGATGGCCACTTCTTAAGGAAATTTATCACCCACGACTCTATTCTGATTAGTTAGATCAAACTTCTTTAGGACTCATCACAAAAAATCAGGGATGAAATTTGTTAAAACATGTACCATCTATATGAGTTGATTGGAGTGAAGACTTGGCGACCAGTGTCACAAATGAGATCCTGGAGCGAGCAAGTAGAGGAACGAAGGCTAAGAAGATTACGTCCTGTGATAACGCCTTCGTGACCAACATCTTTTTGATCCAAGTGCTCAGTCGGAACGGTAATCAACTCCACGTTATATTGAAGAATCTTTTTAGGGTTATAAGGAATTGTTTATCGCGATACTGCTAAACTTATTAGCTATACACTATTCTTAAAATTCTAATGACGATTTACAATAATAAAAAAGAAAGGACGTGTGAACAATGCAAGAACCAACTATTCTAGTGGTGGATGATGAGGCAGATTTAGCAAACCTTCTAAAAGTCAGCCTACAAAAAGAAGGTTATAAGCAAATTCATACAGCTGGCTCCATTCAAGAAGCTTGGACGAGCTTTCAACAGACACAACCCGATATTGTACTTCTTGATGTGATGCTTCCTGATGGCGAGGGCTACGATTTATGTCGACGTATTCGAGAAGTGTCGCATGTGCCGGTGCTTTTCATGTCAGCGAAAAATGAGGAAATTGATAAAATTTTAGGACTTGCGATCGGAGGGGACGATTATATTACGAAACCTTTTAGTCCTAAAGAGGTCGCCTATCGTGTGAAAGCACAGCTTCGCAGAGCTGGTTATCAAACGCAGGAAGCAGCGCCAGTAACTTCCGCGAAATCGATTCAAGTTGGTCCATTCTTGCTTAATGGGGATGAAACGGAAGTACATAAAGACGGCATTTTATTAGAGCTAACGGCGAAGGAAATCGGCTTGATGGCTTGCTTTATGAACAATCCTAATCGAATTTTAAGTAAAGAAACGCTGTTTGAACGTGTATGGGGAGAGGACTTTTTCGGCTCAGACAACACTGTTATGGTGCATATTCGACGTCTGCGTGAAAAGGTTGAAAATGATGCATCAAAACCTATGTATATTACAACTGTAAAAGGGCTTGGCTATAAATTTGTCGTTCCAAAAGAGGAGCAAGTATGAAATGGAAATTAACAGCTAGATTCCTTCTTTCTGTGCTGTCGATTGTTATTATTGTTATTTTCTTGAATACAGCCATTTTAATTGGGTTTTTCATTTTTCAACAGGTAAAAGATTACGATCATACAACTTCGTATTCAGAGGAAAACTTCGTGCGCGAGTTCCAGCAATATATTGATATAAGTAATGGAACGCCAGCAATAAGCAAGGATGGACTTCAACAATTGCATCAGCGAAATGCCTGGATTCAATTACTTGATAGTAATGGACAGGTCGTTGAAGCCCATTTTGCTCCAGATAAAGCTCCTTCACACTATGCGCCGATTGACTTAATTCAAGTTTATAAATATAAAGAATTCGATGTGGATACTACCGTGTATGTGGGAAGTAAAGAAAGTATTAGTTATCTTATCGGCATCGAGGAAAGTGGCGTTACTAGATATGTCACTCATTTTTCTGGCTCATCAGTCTTACAGTTTATTGGCAAGTTTGGTTTGCTTATTGTCATTGCTGATTTATTAGTAGCTACACTCGTTGGGTGGCTTTTCGGTCGAACATTGACCAAACCTCTACATGCAATGATTGAACGTATTCGTCATTTAAAGAATCATGAGCATGTGACTAGTAAAGTGCCAGGTGGTGTGTACAAACCTGTTTTCGAGAATTTAAATGAGGTATCAAGAGAACTAGCTGCACACGAGCAGGAACGCAAACGACTTGAGATGATGCGTGAGGAATGGATTAGCAATGTATCACACGATATGAAAACACCACTTGCCTCGATTCGTGGGTATGCGGAGCTACTGAATGATGGAAAATTAACTACTGATGAACAAACAGAATACGTTCAGATTATCGAAAAACAATCATTGCATATGCAAGATTTACTGGATGATTTAAATTTAACTATGCGATTAAGACATCAGCAGCTGCCACTCAGCTTAACCGAAGTAAATATGGTGCAATTTATTCGTGAAATCGTTATTGATACACTCAATACTCCTCAATATGAGCAGGCCAATATTGAATTTAATGCAACTAAAGATGTCATCAAGCATCTCATTGACGAGCACTTTATGCGACGAGCGGTAATGAATTTTTTACACAATGCATTGCTTCATAATCCTTCCGACGTATCAGTTAATATTCTTGTTGAAGATCATTCAATTACGATTTCTGATAACGGTAATGGCATTTCTGCCGAAGATCTTGAACATATTTTCGAGCGCTATTATCGAGGGACAAATACTGAGCAAACACATGGTACTGGTTTAGGTACTGCTATTGCTAGAGATATTATTGAAGCGCACGGAGGAACTGTAACGATTACCTCTGAAGAACAACAAGGTACAACTGTCAGCATTCAATTACAAGAAGAAAAAAAGGAGTAGCCCGATACAAGGGACTACTCCTTCATCTTATTTCTTAAATTGATCTTGTACTTTTTTAGGTAGCTCATGGAATTTTACTTCATCATATGATGTAACTTCCGTTTCTTTTTTTACATAAAGCTTCAAGTATGCATCGTGGCGTAAATTTTTCTGAGCTGAAAACTTTAATGTTTGCTCTTCACCGTTTTTGTCATAAGCAGGTACCTCATACCAATATGACTTCGATATTTCGCCGTTGCTTGCCTTGAATTCCTCTACTTCACCGTCAGTAGTGATATGAACATAGTATGCTTCTTTATTTAAACGGTTAAAATCTACGGTCATTAGAACGACAAGACCTGCTACGAACAATAAAAACAATGCTCCTATACCTAAGAAGACTTTTTTCATATTAATTCCCCTGTCTAACAATTTTATAGAATGAACGAACTGTAAAGATATAATATACGCCGTAAATTGCAGAATAAGCAATCATCCACAGTATTACTGGTTTCGTTATATCCATACCAAATAGTTGTGAAAAGGCTAGCAGCGCAAATGCACTATGTGCGATACCAACAACAAGTGGTGCACTAAAGATAACGGCAACCTGCCCTGCAACTGTTTTTAATATCTGTTTTTTATTAACACCGATTTTATTTAAAATCGCATATTTAGACTGATCTTCCTCTGCCTCAGTTAAAATTTTGAAGTAAATAATACTTCCTGTCGCTGCTAAAAATACTAATCCTAAAAAGCTTCCTACAAACAATAGTGATCCTACAGTAGCTAAACTAGCCTCATAACTTTGTGGAACACTTGAGAATCCTTCCTGCTGTTCAGTAGCTAGTTGATTGGAAATCTCCTTTGAAATAGCTTGTTGCTTCAAGTCATTATCCATACCGACTACCTGCATTTTAACACTTTCTGCATTTGTTGCAGCGAATACTTTATCATTAACAACGAGCACTGTACCAGCTGCAATAAAGTTTAATACACTCTCTGTATACATTTTATCAACATGGAATGATTCCCCGTTCTCCAATTTAAACCCTTCACCCGTAAAATCATGTGAAAAACGTTCATCGAAGCTTGCATCAAGTAAAACGGTTGAACCATTTGCAATGTGCAGTTCTTCATCTTTCCCCTGCAATTTTGCTAAACGATTATAGTCAGATTCCTTTAATAATGTATATTCAAAAAACGAAAATTCATTATCCACGCGTAAATTTTTCACAGAAAGCGATTCGTTGTACAAGACGTCTTCTTGAGAAAATTTTACCGTATTGCCCTTCCACATAAATGTGTTAGGTAGCATATGACGTACGCTGGCTTCTGCATTGTAATACATTCCGAAAACGCCGCCACCAGCTGTGATTGTTGTCGCACTTAAAATAGCGATGATCGAAAGCGATTTAGCATTTGCTCGAATACGGTACAATAATTGTGATACACCAATTAAATTCAAGCCTTTCCATGACCAAGAAGTTGCTTTTTTCAACGCCGTTAATACAAATACGCTAACACTATGAAATAATAGATATGTCCCTGCAATCGTTACACCTATAACCATTAGTGGAGTACCTAGCACTGTGAAAAATCGCCAAATATTGCTCGTAAATATATCTTCAGAGGCTGTATAATATCCAAATGCAATTAGCGCTGTCCCAAGAATAGCTGCTAAGAATGATGCACGTGGAATTTTCTCTCCTTGCTTCTCAGCATGGAACAGGTCAATCAATTTAAATTGATAGATGACACGATAGCCCTGTAAAGATGTGAATAAAAATAGTAGTGTAAAAATTCCTGCTGTATTTACTAGAGCCTCAGTAGAAAATGTTAAACTTCCTACAACATCATAGCCCATCAAACGTACCAAAATCATTAATAAACCTTGTGACATAAAGAATCCAAGAACAATTCCTAGTACTAGAGAGACAAGCCCAATCACTAAATTCTCGAAAAAGAGCATTAAGCCAATTTTTTGCTTACGCACACCAAGTAGAGAGTAAAGTGCTACTTCTTTTTTTCGTCTCTTCATAAAAAACGAATTAGAATACGCCATAAAGATGATAATAAAGAATAATAGCACAACGGATGATGCACTCATCAATCCTTTAATTTGCTGCGATGATTGTTTTAAGGCTGAAAGATCATCATTATATTTCAATGTCACAAACGTAAAGTAGATGACGATACTAAAGACCATCGAAGCGATATACAAAAAGTAATTCGACAAATTGCGCTGAATATTTTTACGCGCTAAACTAAATAACGTCATTTACTCCACCTCCGATGCCAGCAAGCACCTGTAATATCTCTTGGAAGAATTGCTTCCTTGTTTGAGTACCACGATGAATTTCCTTAGAAAGCTGTCCATCCTGAATGAATAGAATACGCTGGCAGAAGCTTGCTGCAAATGCATCATGCGTAACCATCATAATCGTGGCAGCTTGTGAATTATTTAAATCACTTAAACTTTCAAGCAAGTCTGTTGCTGATTTTGAATCAAGAGCACCAGTCGGCTCATCCGCAAAAATTAATTTCGGCTCTGTAACTAACGCACGTGATGAGGCTGTACGTTGCTTTTGCCCACCAGAAATTTGATATGGGTATTTATCGAGTAACTCTTTTATCCCAAACAGTGTAGCTATGCGTTCTACCCTTGCGTTAATTGCCTTTGTTGGCACTTTTGCAATCGCAAGCGGCAGTACGATATTTTCACGAACTGTTAAAGAATCGAGTAAGTTATAGTCTTGGAAGATAAAACCTAGATTGTCGCGACGGAAATCTGCTAACTCCGCATCCTTCATGCGCGCTAAGTTTGTATCACCAATAATAATTTCACCAGTCGTTGGCGTATCAATTGTGGCTAACACATTAAGTAGCGTCGATTTCCCAGCCCCTGAAGGCCCCATTACACCAACAAACTCTCCTTTTTCTACTTCAAATGATATATTCGATAGCGCTGTAAATGTATTTGCGCCTTTGCCGTAAGTTTTTTCTACATTTTGTACCTTTAATAATGGCGTCATAAACGCTCACCTCTTCTTTCTGACTTTAGTATACGCCCTCAAACTTACAGCAAATTTGTCGCAAGCTTACAACAACCTTAAATCAAAGGCATAATGAGGGGTTGATTTCCGTTTCGACTGAAGTCGCCCAGTCTCCGCTCCAATCAACCTATCCACATGACATACGTTTTAACAAAATGTCATCCAACTTTTGAGTCTTATCGGAACACTTTTGGGATTTATCACCCAACTTTTGAATTTTATCTACCAACTTTCACGTTTTATCTACCAACTTTTGAATTTTATCTACTAACTTTCATGTTTTATCCCCCAACTTCTGAATTTTATCGACATCTCCACCTTTCAAAGAGCAAAAAAGATTCACACACAAACTTGTGCGTGAATCCTTCCTCTATCTTTTTTATGCTAAAACTTTTTTAATATCATCCTCAAAGCTACTTGGCTTATCAGCTGATCCATAGCGTCCAACAACTTCACCTTTACGATTCACAAGGAATTTTGTGAAATTCCACTTTACACTGTTGCCGAGAAAGCCTTTTGAATGCGATGTCAAATGCTCAAAAATAGAGTGTGCATCCTTCCCATTGACCTTCACTATTTCATGCATAGGGAACGTCACCCCATATTCCAAACGACATTGTGATGCCGCTTCCTCAGCAGTTGCTACCTCTTGCTTAAACTGATTTGATGGGAAGCCAAGAACAACAAGGCCATCATCCTGGTATTTTTTATATAGACCTTCTAATTCTTCAAACTGGGGTGTAAAACCACATTTTGAAGCCGTATTAACAATTAACATTGCCTTGCCCTTATAACGATCTAAGCTATATTCAGTACCATCTTCTAGAGCAACCTGAATGTCATAAATGCTCATTTTTAATAACCCCCTATGTTATAAACGCGCATTTATTCTGGCAACCTGTTGTAGCGGATCCCAAACACCATTGAATGGAGGCGCGTAGGCTAAATCTAAATCTAATAAATCTGGTAACGTCATTTTATTGTATAAGGCTGTCGCAAACACATCGATCCGTTTATCAACACCTGCCGGACCAACAATTTGTGCGCCTAAAAGCTGTTGATCTCGTTTACGAACAACAATTTTAATAAACATCCGTTGGGCACCTGGATAATATCCTGCAATATGACGCGCAGACAATTTAAATGCCTCATATTCAAAACCTAGCTCTTTAGCATTGCGCTCATTAATACCAGTCGTGGCAATCGTTAAATTGAAAAACTTTAAAATCGAAGTACCTACAATCCCACGAAACGGCGCAAACTTGCCCGACATATTGAGTCCCGCTAAACGACCTTGCTTATTAGCTGTCGTTCCAAGAGGTATATAATCTAAACGTTCTTTCACAATATTAAAATGCGTTGCACAATCGCCCGCAGCATAAATATTTTCAACAGATGTCTCTAAATGTCGATTGACGATGACTGCGCCATTTTTAGCTAGTGCTATGCCTGTACTCTCTAAAAATTGCGTATTCGGTTTAATCCCCACAGCCATAATGACTAAATCCGTATCATATGTGCCATTGTCCGTCATCACACGCTCAACACGGTGATTCCCCTCAAACGCCTCTACTTTTGTATTTAGCACAAGTTCGATATCATTCTTTTTCGCTTCCTCATGAACATGTTGTGCAAGCTCTTCATCTAGAATCCTAGCTACATAGCTACCTCGTTGAATTAATCTCACTTTTTTGCCGCAAGCATGAATCGTCTCAGCCATCTCTAGTCCAATATAGCCTGCACCTATAATTGTTACATTTTCTATATCTGGCGTTAAATCGGCTAGTAAATCCTCTAGCTGAGGTATTGTTTTCACCGTGTGTATCCCAGTTAAATCTGATCCCTTTTCCACTGGCATAATAGGATCCGCGCCTGTTGCAATCAGTAGCTTATCATAAGGAATTTCAAATGATTCCCCAGACGACTGTGTTCCAAAAACAAGCTTCTTGTCTACATCAATTCCGTTAACCTCATGACCAACACGGGCATCAATACCGTACTTATCACGAAACGTTTCTACATCTCTTGCTATAAGACGCTTTGTCGATGAAATACGCCCATCTACAACATAGGGCAAGCCACACTGCCCATATGAATAAATAAATCCACGTTCTACAGATGTAATCTCTGCTCCTGGTACATTTCGATAAATTTCCATTGCTGCTGACATTCCGGCAGCATCTCCTCCGATGATTACGTATTTCATCCAACAATCCCCCTTATTTTTTTCTCGTTGCTAGTAAGCCTGCATAATAGTCCATATAAAAACGGCGTTTACCTCCACTTACAATGACACGTATTACATGAATAGCAATAACCATTGTTAGAACAAAGTTCGCTATAAAGGCTAACAATGTAATGACAATTTGTAGTACATAAAATGGTGAATCCATATCTAATTTTATATGGCCTATCATTGTTATAATCTCCGAAGTACAGACTACCACGAGAATAGCAACACAACGGCGCCAAGATTGACTTACAATACTTTTGCCGTTTTCACTTATCATTGTAAATCGCATAAACTTCATCCCTAATGTTGCACCTTTTGTAAAGCTTGGAACAACACCAAAGAGCAACATATACAAAGCAATTTTTACTAAAAACTCGAAAATGCCATTATAACCGGTTACGACACTAACGAAGAACAAAATAACTTGCGCTATAAATAAATCTATTGCTAGTGCCAACAAAATAGATAATGGTTTGACAATATCTTTCTCGACCATTTCTGCTGTTTTAGCCGTCACCTCTTCATGAGATGGAAACAGCGCCCACACAACAGGGGCTAAGAAGAACCCTAATAGTGCACCAACACTGTTAAGTATTAAATCATCCACATCAAAAATTCGATACGCACAATTAAAGATGCCATAAATCCCTGTATATTGGGTTACCTCATAAAACAATGTTAGCAAAAAGCTAAATAGAAATGCACGCTTCCAGTACTCTCTTTTTTTAAGAAAATAACGCAAGTACACGCCAAACGGCATGAGCAGTAAGAAATTATAAAATGCCTGATAAAAAGCAGGCTGCTTTGGGATATAAATCCATGTTGATGGATTCGTCAAAACAATCCCACTACCCTTTAAAATATCAGTGACAAATTGAAAAGGATGTAAATTATAATGCACTGTATCTGGAGCTTGCAGAGAGCAAGTATCACGTGTTTCTGGGAAAGGCAATAAGACTAAACATAAAGCCGATAAGAAGTAAAAAATAAATGAGAACGTAATAATCGTTTTGGATACAGATAAGTAGCCATATTTCCGATACGTATAAATTAGCCAAGGTACAAATAGCACAAAGGTTGCGAAAATTGTTATTAAAAAAGCTACCATTATTGAATGTGTATAAACTGACATAGAACACCTCTTCGTTTAAAAATCCCCGTTTTTTTATATCTTAAACATAGTTTAGCTCATGAACACAACACGAATATTTCACTAATCTTAAATAATCCTTAATTTAAAAATAAGGCAGTCAAATATATTTTTGGTCATAAAGTTAAAATTCCGCATAGACTCCCAGGAGACAAACAAGAGTACGCAAATGTAGCTCATGCCTGCCCACTGAAAGAAAAGCGGAATTTTATCAAATAAGGAAATATTAATTTTTGTTAAAAAGACTTTTACGCAGGCATACTATGCTTTGGCGATTTCTTCTTTGCAAAATGCTAAAATCTCTTCTAGCTCTTCATCCTCTAATGCAAAATCTAAATACTCACCTTTAGCTTTTTCTAGGATGAAGTAATTTAAAATATATGGCTCTTCACCTTTTTCAGCAATTAGTACACGAAGCTCAATTCCTGCTTCATGATAAAGCTCATCTTCTTCATCAATATCTACATCTAAAATAAATTCATAACGCTTACCTTCAATAATGTTTGTTGGATCTAAAATTTCTTCCATTGAGAATTGTGTAATTTCCATTGTATGATCTCCTTTTAGTTAACCTGTTCTTTTATATATTAAATCAAATTCAGCATGGGTCAACTAGAAAACTCGTATACACTTGAAAGTAATTATGCCAAAATGAAAATAAAATAATTAAGAGATGTGATTCTCTTAAGGATACTCTACATAAAGGAGGCTTTTTCTTGAAAGAGCTACTATATTATCAAAATGTTATGCTACGTGAATTTGATGCAACAATTGTCAATAAAGGAACAGATATAGATGGCCGTAACTACGTGGTGCTATCAAATACTGCATTCTATCCAACAGGAGGCGGACAACCTCATGATACAGGTACTTTAAATGATATCGAGGTCATTGATGTTGAGAAAATTAATGATGAAATTCGTCACTATATTCAAGGCGATTCTTCAAATTTAGTTGGAAAAGTGCATGGACAGTTGAATTGGCAACGACGCTTTGATCATATGCAGCAGCATGCAGGCCAACATATTTTAACAGCGGCTTTTGTCGAGCTTTTTGATGCACCAACTGTTAGCTTCCATTTAGGTAGTGAGCAGGTCACAATTGATATTGCTGTAGATGCCCTAACGGAAGAACAGCTTATGGCCGCGGAAGCCCGTGCCAATGAAATGATTCTAGAGAACCGTCCAATTGAAACGACATGGATTACAGAAAAAGAACTAGAGAACTACAGCCTACGTAAAGAGGTAGCCGTCACAGGAGATATTCGACTTGTTATTATTCCAGACTTTGATTACAACGGTTGTGGCGGTACCCACCCAACATCAACAGGACAAGTCAGCACAATAAAAATTCTTGGCACAGAAAAAATGAAAGGCAATATTCGTGTCTCCTTTGTCTGTGGTCACCGAGTATTAGCTGAGCTAGCCATGCGAAAGAAAGTACTAGCTGACGTTGCAAGACAATTAAGCGTACCTGAGGCTGAAGCAGCTACAGCACTTACAAAAATCTTAACAACACAGAAAAATACAGAAAAAGCACTTGTGGCGGCAAAAGAAGAGTTGCTAAATTATGAAGCAAAAGCGCTAGTTTCTAGTGAAAAACGTATTATTACCGCTGCCTTTACTCAGCGTACTATGCAAGAGCTTCAAAAATTAGCTCGGACTGTTGTCGCTGAACAGGTAGATGCTATCGTATTACTTGTTTCAGAAAATGAAGACAAGCTTCAGTTTGTCGCAGCACGTGGTGCAAAAGTTGAGAAAAGTATGAAAGACATCGCTGCCAAAGCACTGCCACTCGTTAATGGAAAAGGCGGCGGCAGTGATCAAATGGTACAAGGCGGTGGCGAGCGTACTATCTCTACCGAGCAACTATTAGAAGCTATGCAAGAAATACTAAACTGACTTTTCGATAATAAATTACAACAAAGGAGCTTTTCCATTACTGGGGCGGCTCCTTTATTCATTTATTCACATAATCACTTACCACACATACTATTGCTGCTATCTCCCCCCACCGATTTTATCCACACGTTATCCACAATTAACGCACAACTTATCCACATTTCGTCTCGATTACATCTATTCGATGCATCCGTTGGATTAAATTAAAAATTTTTCCATGTATACCTGATTATTATTTCCTTTTTTTGCTGATTATAAAAAATAGAATAGTTTCTATACATTTTGAGGGGAGGATTTCGATGAGTCCGGAAAAGGATATTTCACGTCGTGATTTTTTAAAAACAACAGGGATCGCAGCAGGTACATTAGTCAGCGGTGGCTTAATAGGAGGTCTTGTAGGCTATAACATGCCCGGTAAAGGAACTGCCACGCTAGAGCATGGTCAGCATGGAACCGTTACTGAAGAGACCGGTTCGCCAAAAGCTAAAATGTTCTTTATGAATCAACGAGATTTTAATATTTTAGCAAATGCTACTGAACGCATTCTCCCTGAGGATGATTTAGGTCCAGGGGCAAAGGGCTTAGATGTGCCCTACTTTATCGATCATCAGCTAGCGGGGCAATACGGCAGCAATTCTAAAGAATATATGCATGGACCCTTTGGTGAAGGTGCACCAACACAAGGCTATCAGAGTCGATTAACTCGTGCGGAAATTTTTAAGCAAGGTGTTCAAAAGCTGGAGTCGGAAGCACAGAATCGCTATAAAAAGAGCTTTAATGATATCGATGGGAAGCAAATGGACGAAATTTTAACTGCCTTCCAGAAAGGTGACGTGCAAATGAGTGGTGTCACATCTGCTTTCTTCTTTACTTTATTACGAGCCGCAACATTAGAGGGCGCTTACTCTGACCCTATTTATGGTGGGAATCGCAATATGGATGGCTGGCGTATGAAAGGTTTCCCTGGTCATCAAATGGCGTATATTACGCAAATCGAAGATCCGAAATTCCAAAAAATTGAGCCTAATTCATTAGGTAGCCACTAATATAAGGGGGTTAGAAAATGGCAACAACATTACCAGGTGTAGACGTTGTTACAGTAGGGGTAGGTTGGACCGGCGGCATTGTCGCTGCAGAGTGCTCAAAGGCTGGCTTAAAGGTTGTTGGTTTAGAGCGTGGACAAAGGCGTGGCACTGAGGATTATCTAACGGTCCATGACGAGTATCGTTATGCAATTCGTTATGATATTATGCAAAACCTTTCTAAGGAAACGGTAAGCTTCCGTAATAATCGCAATATGAAGGCATTGCCTATGCGTCAGCTCGGTTCCTTTTTACTTGGTGAAGGGCTTGGCGGCTCTGGTACACATTGGAACGGTATGACGTATCGCTTCTTACCATATGATTTTCAAATTAAAACATTAACAGACAAACGTTATGGACCGAAAAAACTTGGACCCGATTACTTATTACAGGATTGGGGATTAACATACGATGAACTTGAACCCTATTTCGACAAATTCGAAAAAACGGCTGGTATTTCTGGAGATGATAAAAATCCATTTAGCGGAAAACGTTCAAACCCTTATCCGACCGGCCCTATGAAAATGACACCGATGCTTACGCAATTTGAAACAGCTGCAAAAAAATTAAAATTATCGCCTTACATGGTTCCTTCTGCAAATTTATCAGAAGTTTATAAGAACCCTGACGGTGAAACGATTAATGCTTGTCAATATTGCGGCTTCTGTGAACGCTTTGGCTGTGAATATGGCGCCAAATCATCTGCAGAGATTACTGTTGTTCTTACTGCATTAAAAACAAATAATTTTGACTTACGCTATAATTCCAATGTTGTTGAAATCTTAAAGAAAGGCAATAAAGTAACTGGTGTCCGATACATCGATACAATATCTGGTGAAGAATTTATTCAACCAGCAAACGCTGTTGTACTTACTAGTTACGTCTTTAATAATGCCAAGCTCTTGATGGTTTCTAACATTGGCGAACGCTATGATCCTGCTACTGGAAAAGGGACACTTGGAAGAAACTATTGCTATCAAATACTACCCGGAGCAGCAGGATTTTTTGATGAGCAGTATAACACCTTTATGGGTGCAGGTTCACTTGGTATGAGCTTAGATGACTATAATGGTGATAATTTCGATCATAGTGACTTAGATTTTATTCACGGCGGAAGTATCGCTCTAACACAAACGGGTGCACGCCCTATCGGCTCGAACCCAACACCCCCTGATACACCAACATGGGGATCAGAATTTAAAAAGCAATCGATTCATTACTATACACGCTCATTCGGGATTGGTGCACAAGGGGCTTCGATGCCACATAAAGAAAATTATTTATCTCTTGATTCTACGTATAAGGATGCTTACGGCTTACCTTTAATGCAGTTAACGTACAACTTTACGGATCAGGATCGCGCACTTCATAAATATATTTCAGCACGTGCGGCTGACATTATGAAAGAAATGGGCGCCAAAACTGTTGTCCCAAATGCCGAAATCACTGATTACAATATTGTACCGTATCAAACAACTCATAATACAGGCGGGACAGTTATGAGCTTAAAGCCAGAGGATGGCGTTGTGAATAACTACCTGCAGCATTGGAATGTAGAAAATCTTTTTGCTGTGAGTGCTGGAAACTTTGCACACAATAGTGGTTATAACCCTACAGGTACCTTAGGGGCACTAGCCTACCGCTGTGCAGAAGGTGTTGTGAAATATAGCAAATCAGGCGGTTCCTTAGTATAACTTCTTTCAGCGGGTGTTTGGACACCCGCTGAAATAGAGGAACTCAGTCTAAGAACGCCACGTCCTGTGGCAATTTATCTGTGCGAAAGCGTAGCGGCAGCAACAACAACAACTGAGTGATCAACATCACGTTGGCCCAAAGCCTCCGGCGGATGTCACGGAATCGGAAAGGAGTTCTTTGTGCTTGCACAAAGCCGATTCCAAACGTAATTATGCCGAGGCATAATTGATATACTAAACAAATTATTAAAAGGAGGCAAAACTATGGGAGGTCTTGGAGCAATTGGACTACCTGGATTAATCGTTATTTTGGTCATTGTTTTAATCGTGTTTGGTCCTAAAAAATTGCCGGAAATCGGCGGTGCAGTCGGTAAAACATTCGCAGAGTTTAAAAAGTCCACGAAAGGGCTTATCGATGATGAGGATGATCCGGCGAAAAAAGAAGAAAAAAAATCTGATGCTTCGTAGGAGGTTATCCTATGGATCCATATGAAGAAGGAAAAAGAAAATATTTAAGTCCACTTGATAAGAAAGAAGCCGAGCCTCTCACCTCTGTAGAGGCTTTTGTTAAAGTTCCAGTAGAGACAATTGAACAGGATATGGTAGCAGATGAACCCCTTTTTCCAATTACATCGTTGCTTGAACATCTCACTGAACTACGAAAACAAATGATTAAAGGGCTTATCGTATTTATTCTATTTTTTATTATCGTATTCTCTACCATTAATATTTGGTTTCCTTATGTCACTCGAGGACATTCACTAATTATTTTAGGGCCTTTAGAGGTTGTGAAATTTTACATGACGATTTCCACAACTCTAGCATTCGGGCTATCTATGCCCTTTTTAGTTCATTTTTTGTGGAGTTTCGTAAAGCCAGGTTTAAAAGAAGAAGAAAGCCGTTTTCTCGGTCTTTACGCACCTGTCATGCTTGTACTCTTTTTATTAGGCGTAGCTTTCGGTTATTTCATTGTTAATCCACTCAGCTATTCATTTTTAGTGAGTATAGGGTCAACTAATTTTGATGTTATGGTATCCGCCAATGAATACATGCATTTTTTAGTGATGACAACTGTACCACTCGGACTACTCTTTGAATTACCAATTGTAGCCCTCTTTTTATCGTCCATAGGGATCCTAACAGCTGAATCCATGAAAAAAATACGAGGCTGGTCTTATATCGGGATGGGCGTTGGTTCTGCTTTGATTACACCACCTGATTTTATTAGTCAGCTACTCGTATTAATTCCAATGATTATTTTATATGAAATAAGCATCTATCTCGTTAAACGTATAGAGCGTAAACAAATAGAAAGCACTGCGTAGCAAAGACGCAGTGCTTATTTTTTCTTTAATTCCATTACAAGAATCTCTGGTGGATTAAAAACTCGAATAGGTACTGTACTATTACCTAATCCTCGACTAACGGCCATAGTTGTTGTTCCTTCCTCAATAACGCCTGCCGTATATTTCGGGAATATTCCCTGTCCTCGTGCGAAAAGACCGCCAATACCAGGAATTCGAACTTGTCCACCGTGTGCATGTCCTGCAAATACTAAATCAATTCCAAACTCCACATACGTATTAAACACTTCTGGTCGATGCGCTAGTAAAATCGTTAATACATTTGGTGGAACATTTTTTGTTGCTATCTCTAGCATTTCTTTCGTTGTTCTACCCGATAACGGATCTTCGATGCCAACAATCGCCAAGCGCTCCCCGTCGCGCTCAATGAAGGCCGATTCATTGGACAATACATGTACACCTAACGATGATAGCTCGTCATAAATTACATTCACTTTATTCGTCGCTACTTCATGGTTTCCTAGTACATAATAGACATCCGCTAATTTAACTAATCCTCTAACAGCCTGCAAGCTTCGCTCCAAATTATAACGATTACTATCAACTAAATCACCTGTAATAAAAATCAGGTCAGGATTTGTTGTCTTAACCTTTGCAATGAGTTTCTCTTGCTGTTCGCCAAAGAGAGCATCCTGTAAATCTGTTATTTGCGTAATGCGTAGCCCATCAAAGCTGGCGGGCACTTTTTCTGATTCGAATTCATGCTTGCTTACAACCAGCCAGTGATTGTTTACGTACAAAAAAATGACTATAAAAACAAGAAAAAAAGCTACATATAATAATTTTTTCAATCGCAATCGCTCACTTTGTGGCTACTTTTTCATCAGATCAATTTCGCCTTGGCGTAATTGTAGCTGTCGCTTTGCTTTCGCTACAGAAAACATTTGCCGCTGACGCTTCGCTTTCGCGCAGATAAATTGCCACAGGACGTGGCGTTATTAGACTGAGTTCCTCTCACTGAAAAGGAACACATCTGCATTCATCTCACCACCTTCAGAGGTGGGAGCTTCTACTAAATGAAGATAAAAAATCTGACCCCCCTATTATAAGCATAAAACAAAGTAATTGTAAGCACATACGCATAAAATCATTAGATTGCACAAAAAGAGTAACCTAACGTATACTGTCGACTGACTGTCAAGCATCCTTGGTTTATTACACAAACACTGAGGGTTTTTGTATGGGCACCTCCATGTTTATCATGTATGGATACCTCAACAAATGAACCAAAGTAAACAAAAAACGCATTTAGACCCTCCTTTCAGAAAGTCTAAATGCGTTATCTCATTTATAATACTTTTTCTAAAAAATCCTTCGCACGCTGTGTAGATGGTGATGAGAAAAACTGTTCTGGTGGTGCATCCTCAATTAACTTTCCGCCATCAAGGAATAGTATACGATCAGCCACTTCACGTGCAAAGCCCATCTCATGCGTTACGATTAACATCGTCATCCCAGTATCAGCAAGATTTTTCATAACCGCCAATACCTCTTTTACCATTTCAGGATCAAGAGCTGAAGTAGGCTCGTCAAATAAAATTACTTTTGGATCCATTGCTAGTGCTCGAGCAATAGCAACACGTTGCTTCTGTCCTCCTGATAGACGGCTTGGATATTCATTGCGCTTTTCAAATAGACCTACCTTCGTTAATAAATCTTCAGCCTTTTTGATAGCCGCTGTCTTATCCATTCCTTTCACATTAATCGGTGCGTATGTTAAATTTTCAAGTACCGTTTTATGAGGGAAAAGATGAAAATGCTGAAATACCATACCGACTTCTTCACGGATCTTCATCATGTTTGTCCCTTTGTCCGTTAGAACGTCACCCGCAATTGTAATCTTTCCGCTCGTTGGTTCTTCTAATAAATTTAAGCAGCGCAGGAATGTTGATTTACCAGACCCTGATGGACCAATAATAGCAATTACTTCTTTTTCTTTAATTTCTGTTGAAATACCCTGTAGTACTTCATTTTGTCCATATGATTTGTGTAAATCTTCAATTTTAATCACTTTTTCTCATTCCTTTCTCAATTCGTCTACCAAGGAACGTTAATACAAGCGTCATAATGTAGTAGATCACACCCGCAAATAGTAAAGGCTCAAGATAGCGATATGTTGAACCACCTACAATGTAAGCACGGCGCATAATATCAAGTGCACTAATAACCGTCACAACAGCTGTTTCTTTATTTAATGTAATAAACTCATTTACTAAAGATGGTAAAATATTTTTTACGGCTTGTGGGATAATAATATCTTTCATCATTTTCGCATATGGAATACCTAGCGCTTGTGCCGCTTCCATCTGTCCTTTATCAACCGCATTAATACCAGCGCGGATGATTTCTGAAATATAAGCACCTGAGTTTAACCCGAATGCAATAATAGCCGTTGGAACTGGATCAATTTGAATATCTAATAATTGTGGCACTGCATAATAAATAATCATTAATTGTAATACGAGCGGTGTACCACGGAAAATCGATGTATAAAAATCTGCAAACCAACGCAAAACATTCACTTTGCCAATTTTGCATAACGCTAGTAATATACCAACTATAAAACCGATGATTGATGCACCGATTGCAATTTGAAGTGTAACACCTATCCCTTTTAATATATAAGGAATAGAGGGAATGATAGCTGTAAAATCTAAATTCACAGTGCCCCCTCCTTTCTTGTTCTTTTTTCAGGAAATGAAAGATATAAGCGATAGCTCGAAATAGAGCTATCGCAGATAAACTTGCTTATTTAACTTTTAACCATTTGTCTTCTAGCTCTTTAATTTTACCTTCAGTAGCTAATTCTTTTAATGCTTTGTTAATTTTATCTTTAAGATCGCTTCCTTTTGGAACAGCGATTGCTTTAAAGTCTTCAGGTTGTTCTTTAACAGGGAACGCTTCTAGTTTATCGTTCGTATCAAGATAACCTTTCGCTACGCCACTTTCTACAATCCCCGCATCTAAACGCTTAGACATCATGTCTTGAACAATTTCAGGAATTCGAGTACGTCCTTCAACGCTAGCATCTACTTCTTTTGCAATTTTATTACCTAAAGTTTCTTGGATAGAAGCGTTTTGGACACCAATTTTTTTACCAGCTAAATCAGCCTCTTTTTTAATTCCACTATCCTTTTTCACGATGAACACTTGCTCTGTTTGATTATATTTTTCAGAGAAATCTACAACTTTTTCACGTTCTTCATTAGGTGACATACCAGAAATAACAATATCAACTTTTCCTGCTTGTAAAGCTGGTACTAGACTATTGAAGTCGATATCTTGAACTTGTATTTCTGCACCGATCTTTTCACCAACTAATTTAATTAAATCAATATCAAAACCAATAATATCATCACCTTTTGCAGCATCAACATACTCAAATGGTGCATAATCGGATGAAGTACCTACTTTTAATACTTGCTTTTGTTCTGTACCTCCGCTAGCATTTGAATCTTTATCGCTTGCCTTATCATCTTTTGCGCCACATGCTGCTAGTACACCAATTACTAGAACGAGCATGAGCATGAAAAATTTGTTCTTCATATTCAACGATCTCCTTTTATTTATGTTTTATTGTCTATGAAACTCTTGTTCTTGAAAATTACCGAATGGATATTTATTCACTATAGAGAATAAATATCTATCTGCTAATAAGATATACTCTTTCGAAGTAATAATCAAGCTAATCTGAAAATTTCCCGATAAAATATTATATACATAATTTTCCGAAAAATCAATCCTTTTAGGTTTCCAAAGGGAATACCGACTACCGATGGATAAGCTCAGTAGCACCAGTTCCACTGTAGCGAATTCTGTTTTAAATACTTTAAACGTAGCTTCGTCCACAGCGTTGTCATAAGGGCATCCTTTCATGCTCAGTGACCGTTTGATACCGAATGTTTCAAGACTCTCAGAAATAAGTTTGTTATCAAACTATACATGTTTTATAGGAATCCCTGCTAATCTCATTTCAATTGCTTTCATTTTCACTTCTACTGGATAACTAACTCTTGTCCCCATAGAAAAACACCTTCACGTTGATTTGTTACGGTACAATACCCGTTTTTCAACGAAAGGTGTTTTTTTTATTTGTCTCATTTTTTTAGGTCAGTCTTATTTTCGAATAGAATCCTTTATTGTTCCATTTTTCCTGTTATTACGGTTAAATCTCCTGCCAATGGCGTTTCAATAATTTCCTTAACCCTAGCTAAAGAATTTGTCTGTCCAAGTGCCCACATTAATTTGGCAACGATTGCTTCCGTATTCATATCTCCGGAAAAAATAACTTGATGCTGCGCTACTTTGCGTCCCACTTCATACAGGAGCAAGTCCTCCCCTTCTTCCAGACATTGGGTCGTAATGACAACAGCAATTCCTTTATCCGTCAGCTCTTCGATTTTCGTAAGCAGGCTTCTTTCTTCAAAAGGCAGCCCGCCGTTTCCGAAACTTTCAATAATAATTCCTTTATATAAGTCTTTTAAACAATCAAAAATCTCAGGCTTAGCGCCAGGATATAATTTCATTAGAAATACGTCCGTACATAAATTCATATTGAATACAACCTTCTGTTCACTAGGTGTGGGTTTCCAATTATATTTCACTTCACTTTTATTTACAGAAGCAACATATGGGTGATTGATACTTTCAAACGCATCATAGCTTTTTGTCCGCATCTTAATCGCACGAGTTCCTAGGATCACTCTACCATCAAAAACGATAAACACGCCGCCTATATCCTCGCAAGCGATTCGTAAAGCGTCCGCAACATTTTTCTTAGCATCAGTTTTTTTAAAGCTCATTGGGATTTGCGAGCCGGTTAGCACAACTGGTTTGTCCAGACCTTGAAGCATATAAGACAGCGCTGAGGATGTATAGGCTAACGTATCAGTTCCATGAGTAATTACAAATCCATCGTATTCATCATAATTTTTATATACTGATTCAGCAATTTTTACCCAATGCTCAGGCTGCAAATTTGTACTGTCTATATTCATTAAGATTTTACCGTCGATTTTTATGTTATCGAATGCTTCTGGAAGGAAATGCAACAATTCTTCAACTGATAATACTGGAGTAAGCCCCTCATTTCCTTCTACACATGCAATTGTTCCACCGGTAGTAAGTATTAATATCTTCTTCATAAGCAACATCTCCAAAGTAATACGAAAGGTGTATTTATTAAACACAATAATAGCTTTTACTTTAATTATTACAATATTAATTTAAACGTTTTATTTACACACCGCCCGCACAATGAATTATCTTAGCTTTGGTGGCAGGAGATCTTTCGGGATTGGTGCTGAATAGGTTTGACCCCCAAGCCGTTTGTTATGCTCAGCCTTGGCCGCAGTAAGTATATCAGGAGATTGTATGATTTCAATGGCAGTTGCTGCCATAATTTCTCCGGCTTGGAGCATTGCTTTTTGTGCATAGGAAACAGCACCTTGTGATACAACCTGCCAAGTATGCGGTGCGGTTCCAATCACCCATGTCGCTGTATTACATTGCATAGTTGGGACAATCCAACTAACATCTCCTACATCAGTCGAAGCATACATGAGTTCTTCGGTTTTAGACAGAGGTGGGATAACCGTAGCAATCGGTGAAGCAAGAAGCTTCTCTTGTGTTTCAAAATCAAACTTCATAATATTTTGTTGAATATCCTTATTACTTAAAGTTTGCTGAATTTCCCGAGCAAAATCCATTTCATCTTGTGTATACGTCGGCAGTCCAATTTCCTGTATTTTCTCATACATGACATTAGCCATAGTAGAGTTTGGAATTAACTCTGAATAGCCTCCTTCAAATTTGTAGTTCATGCTTACACTTGTCATTAACGCTGCACCTTTTGCAATATCAACGACCCGTTCAAAAATCTCATCAAGTTGCTCCCGTTTGGGTGCACGAATGGAATACACAACATCAGTATGAGCTTGTACAACATTTGGTGCATCGCCGCCTGCATTGGTAATCGCATAATGAATACGTGCTTCAGGGATAATATGCTCGCGCAAAAAGTTGACACCAACATTCATTAATTCAACAGCATCTAACGCGCTTCGCCCGAGATGAGGTACAGCTGCTGCATGAGCACTTCGACCTTCAAAGGAGAATTTAACTGTATAAGTAGCAAGAAAAGACATATTTAAAGGGGCGGTATAATTGCCAGGATGCCAGCTGAGAGCGAAGTCTACATCGTTAAATAATCCCTCCCTTACCATAAATACTTTGCCACCGCCACTTTCTTCAGCTGGACATCCATAATAACGAATCGTTCCACTCAGTTTGTGCTGCTTTAAATATTCTTTTATGGCCACGACAGCTGCAAATGATCCTGTGCCTAATAAATTATGACCACATCCATGTCCATGTCCGCCTTTGAGAATTGGAACGTGCTTTGAAATCCCTTCTTGTTGGCTTAACCCTTCTAGTGCATCGAACTCACCTAAAATTGCAACAATCGGGTGTCCTGAACCGCACGAGGCAACAAAACCTGTATCAAGCCCAGCAACAGGTGATTGAACTTCGAACCCTTCTTTCATTAAGGCTTCTTTCATTGCATTAGAGGATTTCTCCTCCTCAAAGCGGATTTCAGGGTGTGTCCAAATAAAATCACTTAGCTCAATAAATTGTTGTCTTTTTTTGTTAATTACATTTTTGGCAAATTGGGAAAATAATATTGAAGTTGAATTTGACATATGAAATACCTCCTTATTAAGACACGCTTGATGATAGTTGCTCTGGTTGCTCAGGCTGCTTTGTTGTACGGAATGTAATAATTGCAATCAAGCAGACAATAGCAAAGCCAATTAGCATCCAAAATGCCATGTCAAAGCTTCCTGATGCATCAAAAATAAAGCCAATTAATGTAGGTGCTAAAAAGCCAGCTAGCTGTCCTCCTACATTTACAAACCCCATTGCAGATCCCGCCACTGAAGTTGGTGTATTTTTAAGAAGGATGGCGTTTAATAGA
This sequence comes from Lysinibacillus sp. NPDC056232, assembly GCF_042267565.1. Lineage (NCBI taxonomy): Bacteria > Bacillati > Bacillota > Bacilli > Caryophanales > Bacillaceae > Lysinibacillus > Lysinibacillus sp. NPDC056232. Next base: position 76,795 of record NZ_JBHJTF010000015.1, read on the forward strand.
ATAATGACAACAGCAATTGCGAAAGTTACGATTGTTTGAAATATAATAAAACTTGTAATAGATGTCGCTGTAAACATAAAGTACATTAATACAGCGATTAGAACTGTACCGATAATACCAGGTATCTTTTCTTTCCCCTGTGGAATTTTATCCATAATAACGCCACCTAGTAACATACCTATAAGCATAGCAACACCTGGAATTGTTTGAACCCAACCAATGGATACTAAATCTAATCCGCGCACACTTGACAAATAGCTAGGAATCCAGCTTGTTAGCCCCCATTGAACCGTATAAATGGCAAAGAAGGATACAAAAATACTCCATAACAATGGCATTTTTAATACTGTCTTTAAAGGACTTTTACCTTGTTGTACCTGCACACTGGCTGAATCTTGACTAATTGCTTCATGTGGTACTTTTAAGAAATAGAGATAAAGCACTACAACTAAGGCACCGATTAAGGCAACACCTATAAATAGCGGCCGCCATCCAAAAGAGATCAATAAATAGGCTGAAAGAATGGGTGTTAATATCGCCATAACACCACCACTTGACAATAAAATGGATTGTGCACGTCCACGTTCTTTATGCGGGAAGGTTTCTGAAATTGCTTTCGTTGAAGCAGGCATAAAGCCTCCCTCACCTAAGCCGAATAGGAAACGTATGACTAACAGCATAAATAAAGAATTGACACCCCCTGTTAATCCTGTAAATAGTGAAAGAAGCAGAACCGAAATTGTAACTATTTTACGGGGTCCGAATTTATCTGCCAACAAGCCTCCCGGTATTTGCATAATTGCATAACCTAGGAAAAATGTGCTTAATACAATTCCCGTATGTGTTGCATTAAGCGATAAATCTTTAGAAATATCAACGATCGCATAATTAATAACAAAACGATCGAAATTACCTAAAGCCCATCCCAAAAATAAAAGTGCTAAGATTACGGACTTATTCTTCATCCAATCCCTCCAAGCATTTAGAATATTTAGTTTATTGTAAAAGATATAAATATAGAAGAAGCTCCATAATTTTCATAAAAAACATAGAGCTTCTTCTATATCAAATAAGATGATTATCGTATAAATAGCATGCTAGTTGTATTCTTAATAAATGCTCGCGATTATCAAATGAAAGGTTTAAAATCTTTTCGATTTTACCTAGACGTTGATAAAGTGTATTAATATGAATAAATAATTGATTCGCTGTTTCTTTTGGAGAGGTATTACATGCAACATATGCCCTTAGCGTGTTAGCCAAATCATTTCTTTCCTGACTAAGAGGATCAAATATTTCATTTATAAAGCTCTCAATATACTCCTTTGATTGTGTCAAAAATAATGTATTGATTCCGAGACTATCATAAGAAATTACACTAGTATTTTGATTACGAGCCCCATAATCACATGCCTTTTGTGCTTCATCTGTTAGTTTTTTTATATATGCCAAATCTCGTTGACCAGTGCTAATACCAGCGTATAGAGGAACACGGAAAAATATAGAAAAGTTGCTAATCAGGGTTGATATTTCTTTTTTAATGGTTTTAAATTCCACCCAATCATTATATGGTACAAAAATAGTAATCTGATTATTTGTTCCAAATAAAAATATTCCATAGTCCCTTAGCTGCTTTTCGATAGCAACAATAAGCTTATGAAGCTCCAATTCAGAAGAAATAGAATGTTTTTCCTGGGCTATCATTACAACAATCATGCAAAAGGATTGATTAAAATGATAGTCTATTTTTTGATTTAATAGCTGGATGGCCTCCGTGCTTGGAACAGAGGAAATACGATGAAAAAATTCCTGGTTATGTTTCAAATAGCGATCCATCAACGACTGTTTTTTCAGAATCTCGTTGGAAATCATCATTGCACATTGTTCAAGTACCATACGATTTGTCTCGGAAATCTCCTGCTTAGCTTCAACAACTAGTGCTGCTATAATAAAATGATCAAGGATAATTGGTTGTGCGTAAAAAGCTTCCCCTTCCATTTCAACATAATCCCCTTCTGGATAAACTTGGATTTTCTTAAACAGCTCATCGAAAAATTTATCGTCCCTTTTAGATGGATTGGTCTGAATTTCCTCATAATATATAAAATCATAATAAATCAGAGTCATTTGAAGGATGGACTGAATTTCTTTTACAATGGCTGGAATACCTTTGTTCGATAAAGAAAGAGACATTAATGTATCGTGAATTTGATTGCGAATGGATAAGTAATTTTCGCGTTCCTGGAGTTGTTGGTATATACGTGCATTAAAAATAGCCAGTGCCATTTGCGAGGCAAAGTGCTCCATTGTTTTCACATCTAACTCCGAAAAGGACCATTGTTTTTTTTGCTGATGAAGTAAAATAACACCCACCGTTTTTTCAGACAACTTAATTGGTACAGCAATGAGCCCACTAGATTGATAAAGCTTTTCTTCTGGTGCTAGTATTGCTAAATTTTTTTCAGAAACATCATTAAAGTATTGAACGATTTCTGCTCGGTTAGTAAATAACTTTGATTCCCCCTCAGCAAAGATTTTTCCCACAATTGCTTCACCAATTTGAAATTTAGCATGGCGAATCTTTTTATTCAAACCGACTGTAGCGATATTTTCAAGTATCTTTGTTTGCTCATTATAGAGTGTTAAAATGCCTGTGGAAGCTGCCGGAATTGCAACAACTGCGTTTTGTAGAATATTCTCAAGTAGCGATTCCACTTTTTCATTTGTCACAATGGCTTGTAGCCCTTCTTGAAGTTTTTGAATTTCATTTTCTTTGTAATATACACTTTTTTTAATAAATATTATTTCAAATAAATCCTGAAAGTAGGCAAGCTCTTCTTCCGTTAGAGACTTGTTCACTTCAAACAATACTGTCAATGTTTCAGCGTAGTAAAATGAGTAACGTTTACCTTGTAGTTCCTCCTGAACAATCCACTCAATTGAGGGCTGCCAATCTTCCTTAAAACCAAGCGAAAACTTTGAAATCTGAAACTTCTTTAGCGTCCTACTGAAAAATAGTTGCAAATCCATAGTCATCACCATCCCTAATTTATTCAAGTGAATTTCTATTAATAAATCACAGGAAACCTCTTAACTTGTACGAAAAAATTAAGACCCTATTTGGATCTGTTACACTATTAGAGAACATCACCTTCATCTCGGCAGAGCTAAGGCCTAACCCCCCACAACCATTTTGGGGGTACTTTTTCCTTTTGCTCTTTTAATTCAATTTTTTATTGACTCAGCGTATTGGAGAGATTGTAACTAAGATAGTCACTATTGGTAGGACCTCTTATTGTATATAAAAAAACTACTTCAATCCGAAGTAGTTATCTCTCATTAAATCCCCATTTTGATCCATCTAGTTTTAGATAAGCTAAGGATAATTAAATTTATGATAGTAATGGAAATTAAATATGAAATAATATATAGAACATCATTACTCTCGAGTATCGTATCATCAGAGTGCAATACTTTATCTATACGAGGATACATTGCATTTCCTGCCTCAAAAGGAGCCATGAAACCAAACGTCTCCTTGCTTATAGCTACTAAAACGACTGAAGTAATCCAATAAACGATACTTACACCTATACTAATTAATATATTAGGACATAACATGCTTATAGTCCCGATAATTAAAATGTACTGTAATATAATCGAAGAAAATAAAAATAATAATAATATAAAATGTGAGAAATTATGATACATTAACGATATGACCAGCAAGCCTAGCATTATGAACATAAAACACTCTATAAATAAAATAGCTACCTTTTTATAAAAAAAGGTATAGATGTTTTCCCCTATTAATTTGTAAAATAGAATATTTTTGTTTGAATACTCTCTATTAATAAAGAAAGCTATAACAAATGAAAATAACATGAAACCGAACTCAGTGGCAACAGTATAGGAGCTAAAGAAAAAATCAGCATATGTAACTTTTTCAACTTTATCTATTCCAACCGGTAAAAAATACCCCAGTAAAAACAAAAAAAAGAACATAGACCCTAATATAATTATAATTTTGTTACTAAGGCTTTTTTTAAACTCTAATTTCATTATATGCCTCCACTATTGCATTTTACTCATTTATATATACTTCAATTAATTTTTCCACCGAATCATATTTTAGAATATTTTGATTATTAAATATATAGTAATCCCCATCGATCGCCTTTAAATCAGACAAATTGTGTGTAATATTAATTATAATCTTCTTGGGGTTCTCATGAATATATTCTTTTAGAAAACGGTGAATTTCCATGACTGTTCTTTTGTCTAATGCATTCGTTATTTCGTCTAAAATAATAATATTTTTGTCTTCTAATAAGAAGCTAAGTAATTTTAATTTTTGCTTTTGCCCATCACTCAAGTTTTTGATAAGAACTTTACCATCAATATTATCAAGATTAAGTAAAGGTACAATCTTATTTATCATTTCCGAACCAAATTTACGGCCCAATAAATTTAATAAAAAATCCTTTGAAACATCATTAGGTATATTCGATGAGCTAGATATTAAAGAAACACTTTGACGTATATCTCTATTGATTCTCATACTATTATTTAATAAAAAATCTTTAGCAAGTTGTGATTTGCCGACTCCATTTTTCCCTACAATATGGTTGACCTTACCTTGCGAAAAATGTAAATCTACATCTTGAAGTAACGTTTTATCTTTCACTTTTAAAGTATAATTCGCTATGTTCATATACATACTCCTAATTGTCACAAGTAATTTGGCTCTACTAAATGTGGCTATCGTACTCCTTCCGATATTCTCTTTAATGGAGTAGTGCCCAATTTATCTATTTAAAAAGGTGTTTATTTTTAACTAGCAGTACCAACAATACCCATCTTTAATTTATGATAATTTTCCCTAACAATCAATTTGGATTCAAAGTGTACTGCATCTTGTGACCATTGTTGTTTTTCTTGTTCACCAACTTCTACAAAATATATTTTGTTCGCTTTCTATCCTATGCTAAATTCCCAAATAATCAAAATCAAAATTTGTTGTATTTTCTGCAATTTTTGATAATTTGTTAGATTTATGCTTGATATCGGCTGTGTTAAGCAGAATGAAATCGAAAATTATTAAAATTATACTCAACGACAGTCTACCATCTATCTCTATAAAAGGATGTGTAACATCAAGTAAGTAAAAAAACCATTTATTTTTCTTGGTTTTTGATGTAATTTGCACTTTACATCAAAAAGAGGGGTTTATTTGAAAAATAATATTAAACAATTGAGGGAACGATTTGATTTAACTCAAGAAGATTTAGCTAGGGAAATAGATATTTCTAGACAAACTATTATTTCTTTGGAGAAAGAACATTTTAGTCCTTCGATTATTCTTGCTTTTAAGCTGACTAAATTATTCAATTGTCAGATTGAGAATATCTTTATTTATTAGGAGAATTAACTATGAAAAAAAGTGATTTTTAAATACTAGTAGGAACAGTCGTGTTGCATATTTATTTTCGGGTATTATTTGTACAATAATTGGTATATTTATAAATAATCCAGCGATTACATCTAATTATTTTCCTGAAAGTTATATATTATTAGCGATTGGAATTGGCCAAATTATGCTTACGTATGTGGCTCCACATAATATGATGAACGTTCTAAAAAATTGTTGGTAGGGCTATGTATATAGTTATTTTGTATTATTTATCATGTTGTTCGTTTTATATTTACTTATTAGTTCGGATATTTGGGTTTTTAGTGGAGTTCAATTTTTATTTATTATATTTTCAGTGATGGTTATATCAATACCGGCTAGGCTACAATGATTATTTATACTAAAAAATATTAATAAAGGTTTTGAAACAAGGAAACCCAGTAAAGCAGCCGGAAAACACTGTGAATTCAACGATTAATCTTGCATACATAAACAATGGCTTAAAGAAAAGGCGTAACAAAGTTGGAATCGAATTTTCGACAAGCAAAGACCTCCAAAAAATGGAGGTCAGCTGCTTATTTTTCATCTGCAAAAAGCTTTTCCTTTAACTCATCCTCCCCTGACCCTTCTGCTAAAGGTACTCGAGAGCGATACGCTGCACGACATATTAAATGCCCTGCTACAGGAGCTGTTACAAAAACGAAGCCAATTCCTAAAATTAAACGTACACTAACATATCCATCATGTACCCAAAAGTAAATAAATGCGCCTAATAGACATGTTAAGACCGATAATGTCGAACTTTTCGTTGCAGCATGTGAACGCGTGTATACGTCAGGTAAACGAATCATCCCAAATGCGCTAATAACACTGACAATGGAGCCAATCAATATAAGGATAACTGCCGCCCATTCAATCATTTGATTTACGTTCAACAATCACACCTCTTTCAATATATTTCGTAAACGCAATCGTGCCGATAAAAGCTAAAATCCCTAATATTAAAATGGCTTCTAAATACGCCTTTGTTTTTAATATAATGGAGACGATTGCGATTGCTGAAAGTAGGTTAACACCTATTGTATCAAGTGCAATGGCACGGTCAGGCAACGAAGGACCCCGAATCACACGAAATAGCGACAACGCAATCGATACACTGAATAATGCAAGAGCCAAAAGTAAAATTTTATCAATCATTAACGTGTCACCTCCATGATTGCTTGTTCAAATTTCCCTATTGAACGAATGACAGCTTCTTTCGATTGTTCAATATCCATTGCATGAATATAAAACAGATCTCCTTCTTCAGAAACTTCCATCACGACTGAACCTGGAGTCAGGGTGAGCAACAACGCAAGAGCTGTTATTTCCCAATCTCCTTTAAGCGCTGTTTTATACGTAAATATTCCAGGAGTAATAGCGAGCTTCGGCGTAGTAATTTGTCTTAATACGCTGTAACTCGATAATAGTAGCTCCCAATTAAAGAGCCATAATAATTTAATGATTGAGAACACGCGTCTTAAATAAAATTGTGTGCCGTAAAAGCGGTGCATCGCATATAAAATCCCTATTCCGACGATAAACCCCATTAAAAATGTCGAAAACTGCGGTATAACTTCATCCTGTAACAAGAGCCAAAGTGTTGCGATAAATAAATTCAAGATAAATTGCATCGCCATTATTTATTCACCTCGCCTTGCCATGTTGTGCCATCCAGCACTGCATCAATATAGATCGATGGCGTATAGAGCGTCTTTGCTGCATCTGTTACATAAGGAGCCATCCATTCAGCTCCAATTCCTAAAGCAATTGTACAAGCTACCAACAATGTTAATGGTAAGACCATACGCTTTGGTAACGGCTTTTCATCCTCTAGACTAATAATCGTTTCACCAAAGAATGAGGAGAGAAATATTCGTAATAGTGAATACAAAACAATTAAACTAGATAAAAACCCTAGCCCTAGTAGAACAAAATTGCCTCCTTCAATAGCTCCTTGTCCAATTAAAATCTTACCTAAAAAGCCACTCAATGGTGGTATCCCAGCAAGAGAACACATGACAATAAAGAATAACCAGCCAAATAAAGGGTAATTTCGAATAAGCCCACTCATTTTATCAATAACCGTTTCACCGGTAACATACATCATCATGCCAACTGCTAAAAATAGCATGGCCTTAGCTACCATATCGTGCATCAAATAGTATGTTACGCCCTGTAAGGCAGACTCCGTACCGATCGCTAGACCAGCTACTATAAAGCCTACACCAATAAGGACGTTATAAGCGGCAATTGTTCTTACATCTCGCCCTGCTAGTGCTCCCATACATCCAGCAATAATCGTAACTCCCGCCATAATTCCTAGCACCATATGAGTCACTTCAGTATTAGTTGGGAAAAGTAATGTAAAGGTACGGACGAGTGCATAAATTCCAACCTTCGTTAATAATGCTGCAAAAAGTGCAGCTATAGCGGTTGGAGGTGCGCTGTATGAGCCTGGAAGCCAGAAGAATAATAATAGACCAGCCTTCAAGCTAAAAACAATTAAGAAAATAAGAGCCACAGTCGTGATCAGTGGGTCAGCTCCTAGCTCCATCACGCGGACAGAAATATGTGCCATATTCAACGTTCCAACGGTTCCATATAAAAAAGCTAGTGCCACTAGGAAAATCCAAGAGGCAACAATATTAATAAGGACATATTTTAATGCCTCTCGCAGCTGAACTTTCTCTCCACCTAAACTAATGAGCGCATAAGAAGCAAGTAACATCACCTCAAAGCACACAAACAAGTTAAAAATATCTCCTGTTAGAAACGAGCCGTTAACTCCCGCTACCATAAGTAGGACAAACGGGTAGAAATACATCTTTTCAAAGTTCTTACCGATTGTAAACATGGCATATAACAGACAAATGGCTGCGACAATATTCGCCACTAATACAAGAAGCATTGCGAACGAATCAGCAACAAATGAAATGCCGAAAGGTGGTGCCCAGCCACTAAAATCAATACGCATTACACCTTGTTTCTGAATCTCTTGTAATAAAATGACACTAATAAGGACAACAAAGCTTAATGTCAATAAACTAATGATGCGCTGTAAAAAAATATTTTCACGTAAAAACACAAGTAAAATCGCCGTAATAACCGGCACAATTAATGGTAAAACAATCATATTACTCATCCGGCGTACCTCTCATTTCGTCAAAATTCGCCGAACCGTTCGTTTTATAGGCTCTGTAACCAAGAACAAGCACGAACGCTGTCACCGCAAAGCTAATCACGATTGCCGTTAAAATTAATGCTTGCGGCAGAGCGTCTGTGTAGGGACCTTCAGATTCCTCTAAAAGTGGTACATTCCCCTTCTTCAGTCCACCCATCGTTAAAATCAGTAAATGTGCCGCATGCGATAATACCGCCGTTCCTAAAATCACACGTAATAACTGTTTCGAGAGGATTAAGTACGTCGCAACAGCTACTAATACACCAACTAAAACTAGTATTAAAGACTCCATTGGCTACTCATCCTCACTTATACTTAAAATAATTGTGACTACAACACCTACTACCGTTAAAGCCACACCAGCCTCGAAAATGGTTACAGTCGAAAAGCCCATCTTCCCGAAGATCGGTACATTTATATAACTATGTGTCTGCGTTAAAAACGGAACATCAAAAAATAATGAGCCGATTGCTGTGCCTGTCGCCAGTAATACGCCAAACGCTGCAACTTTTTTAAAATCAAATGGCATCCCTTTATGCACTGTTTCAATGTCATACGCTAAATACAGTAGAACAATGCCAGAGGCTAGCACGAGACCACCTATAAAACCTCCACCCGGCGCATGATGCCCTGCAAAGAATAGATAAATACCAAGAGTTAAAATAATGAATACGACCGTCTTTGTGACCGTACGTAAAATAACGTCATTTATTTTCATGATCCGCTTCCTCCTTTCGTGGCTTTAGCTTCGTTAATGTATACACCCCTAAGCCAGCAATCAGAAGAACGACAACTTCTAGCATCGTATCAAATGCACGGAAATCGCCTAATATGGTGTTGACGATATTTGAACCACCCGCTAGTTTGTAGGAATCATTGAAGTAAGTAGATACTGGCTCAAATCGATCGAAATGGACAACTGCCAGGCCTACTAATGTAACTGTTGCGCCAACGAAAATGGAGATAATCACCTTAGACCATTGCATTTTTTTACGAGAGGCTTCAGGCATTAAATCAGGTAAATATTTAAAGCATAGAAGGAATAAAGCAGTTGTCACAGATTCAACGACTAATTGGGTTAATGCTAAATCAGGAGCACGGAAAATTACAAAGAAAAATGCGATTGAATAGCCAAGTACGCCATTCAACAACATGGCTGTTACGCGGCCTTTAGCGAAAATCATCCACACTGCAGCGAACATCATGACAAACACTAAAATGAGCTCATAGGACTCAATTGGGGAATCCTTCGCAAAATTAAATGCAGTAGCATCCGACCATATAAAATATCCTGCGATAAGAGCAACAAAGAATACATATATATAGACAAAATAATGCGTTAAATTACCTGTCATATAACGATTCGTAAGCTTTGCAGAACTATTTTCACCAAACTCAATCAAACGATTGTAATACATATTAAACGTATATCTTTGCGGGAATATCCGATACAAAGGCTTCCAGCTTTTTAACGTTTTAAATAAGATGATCCCCATAATAATGACACCAAAAGTCATTAACAATTCAGCATTAATGCCATGCCAAGTATGAATATGCGGTGTTAATTCACTAGTTGATGGGAATGTTGGATAAATACTTGCCATAGCAGGCTCTAAAATATAATGCCCTAGCACGTTTGGAAAGAAGAAGATTCCCACTACAAAGACGCATAGAATGATTGGCGAAAGTAGCATACCTAACGGAGCTTCATGCGGTTTTTTATCCAACTTATCAAGCTTTAGTTTTCCGAAAAACGTTCGACTGATTAAAATCAAACAGTAAACAAATGTAAAGATACTTGCCACCCATGCCACTATTGGAAAGAGCAGTCCTAAATCAGTTATTGAAAAGGCCTCGACATCGCGAATAGCTAGTACCGCGGTGAAAAACATTTCTTTACTTAAGAAGCCATTAAATGGAGGTAAACCGGCCATAGAAAATCCGCCAATGACTGCAATTGTGAAAGTTACCGGCATTAAGGCCATTAATCCCCCGAGACGGCGAATATCGCGTGTGCCCGCCTCATGATCGACAATACCAACCATCATGAATAGTGCACCTTTAAACGTGGAGTGATTAATAAGATGAAACAACGCTGCAAAGCTTGCCTGCGTGTAAAGAACGGTATCTGCAGCATAGCCGTAATAATGACCAACGGATCCTAGTCCAAATAAACTCATAATTAAACCGAGCTGACTAACCGTTGAAAAGGCCAGTAACGCCTTTAAATCTGTTTGCCGCACAGCATTAAAGGAGCCCCAGAACAACGTTACAAGGCCAATCACACTGACTAGCCAGAACCAAACCGCCTCTCCTCCAAATACTGGAGAAAAACGCGCAACTAAGTAGATCCCGGCCTTTACCATTGTTGCCGAGTGTAAGTAAGCACTGACAGGTGTTGGTGCCTCCATCGCATCTGGTAGCCAAATATGGAAAGGAAACTGTGCAGATTTTGTAAATGCACCGATTAGAATAAGAATTAACGCTGGGATAAACAGTGTATGATCTCGTATGATTCCTACATTAGCTACAATTTCACGAATACTAAATGTACCCGATGCTACATAGAGCATTAGAAATCCCGCTAGCATTGAAAGACCACCAAAAACGGTAATTGTCATCGCTTTTCTTGCACCAGCACGAGATGCTTTTCGATGATGCCAAAATGCAATTAACAGGAATGAAGATACACTTGTTAGCTCCCAAAATGTGTATAATACCATTAAATTATCTGAAAAGACGACGCCAAGCATAGCGCCCATGAATAGTAATAAATAGCAGTAAAAATGGTGAAGAGATTCTTTCGTTGATAAATAAAAAATAGAATATAAAATGACTAAACTACCTACACCCGTAATCAGCAAGCCAAAAATCATACTGAGTCCGTCGAGATATGTTGTGAAATTTATATTAAAAGAGGGAATCCACTCATATGTATGAATAAACGTTTTACCCTCGGCAATTTGAGGAATGTAGCGCGCGAGTAAAAGAAACAAGATGAATGGAACGGATAAAACAAACCAGCCAAGATGTGCAACACGCCTTAGTCGCCTATAAAGTAGCGGAATAAGTGCAGCACAAACAAATGGTAAAAGTATCGCAATGAGAACTGTAACCAAGTGAAAACCTCCTACTTTCAATTTCGTTCAGCAACTGTTGGTTGAGATGGTGCGAAAAACTGTATATATGAGAAATAACCGATAATAAAGTATTCCCAAATCTACTGAAGTTACTACTGTTTTATACTTTGCTTCACACACAAAAATCTATAACAATTGCTGGAGAGCGTTTAACTTCTTTCAGCGGGTGTCCAAACATCCGCTGAAAAGCATCACGCAGGCTTAAGCACAAAGCAGATTCCGGACGCAATTATGCCGAGGCATAATTGCTATAACTCACTGAAAAATACTAAAGCCTTTATGCTTCTTGCCATCCCAAAGACGGCAGATATTGGGTGAATAAAGCTAACTAACATATCAGAAATTCTCTTGAAATTTGATTTTTATCACGTAATAAAGTGTGTACTCCTTGAATTGGAAAGTAAGTGGTATGTGTTGAAGTAATAGACAATAATAAATAAGGACAAATCTAGTTCATTTCAACATTCAGCGCATATTTTATGGGTGATAGTACTGCATAAAACCAGGGGAACTTTTTAGTCTATAAGCTTCATATCTTGGGAAGCCTGAATAACCAATAGCGTATTTCCTTAAAGCCTTTAGAAAATAGCATGACTTTTAAAGAGATAAAATGTACACACTATTCCTGTCACTATGGCGTACCAAGTCACTTGACTATCTTTTTAACAAACTGCATAATAGTGTGGCATATAGAAGCAAATTGGTTTAGATGCACGAAATGCATAAATCAAATAACTGTAAAGTATAGAGATAACCTAGTTTACTTAAGGTTTTCCCAATATATTATCATTAACCTTTATACGTTTTTTAGTATACAATATAAATGAGCATAATGCACTGTATCAGTATCGATTTTAGCTGTTTTAGGATAATTTTTTCGAAACCGACAGTGAAATTGACAAAATAACGACAAGATAAGAGGTGTTGATTTTTATGAAGCATGTAAAAGGGCGTTTAGACGAAAGTATATTAGTTTGTGTTTACTATGGGCTTAACGGCGAGCGATTAATACGACGTGGTCATAAAATGGCTACAATGCTAGATTGTCCACTCTATATCCTTTCGGTCGATTCGCAACCCCTTGATGCATTTGACGCAGAGAAATCTAGCTACATTGAGCAATGGAAAAAGTTATCTGATGAGCTTGAAATTGAAGAGTTCATATTACAAGATAATGAAAAGCGTCCCATACAAAAAGTTATTGCAGAAGTGGCAAAAAATTACGGAATTTCTCAAATTATCGTAGGTCAAAGTGCACAAAGTCGCTGGGAAGAGATTACAAAGGGTTCCTTCCTAAACGTTTTATTAAAAGAGGTTCCTTTTGTTGATTTTCATATCGTAGCTGTCCAACGTCCAACTGACGACGATGCGAACGATACATTTGAAAAAGGTGTGCGTGCTTATTTAATCCAAGATCATGAAGACTTTAAAGTAGCATTTACATGTCCTAAATATGTATCCATTGAAGGTATATTCTTCAAAGAGATTGGTACTGACTTTGATAATGGTATTTTTAAATTCACTTACAATGATAAAATGCATGAAGTTCACATATCAGAGGGCTATATACTAGATAAGGAAAAACTTCCATCTGAATTTTTATCACCATTACGTCAATAATAAAAACGCGTTCCCTTGAGAACGCGTTTTTATCTATCCCTCTTACCTAAGTCTTACACAGTCGAAGCTGGTTTATCTTTAGGTAAGAAAAATGCTACTAGTAATAATAATGGTAGCAAAGATACGACCATCATCGTAAAATCAATACCCCTATGATCCATTAAGACACCAATGACCATCGCACCTATTGCACCCATTCCGAAAGCAAAGCCAGTTGTTAAACCAGCCATTGTACCAATTTTTGTCGGAACAAGCTCCTGTGCGTAAACCACCGTTACCGAGAAGCTGATCATAATGAGTGTACCGATAATCACTAAAAATAGCACAGCTGCCCATAATGGTACATAAGGCAACGCTAAACAAAACGGCATCGGTACAACGACGGACAGTAAAATAACGTTTTTTCTACCAATTCGATCTGATAATGAACCCCCGAAAAATGTACCAACGACGCCAAATGCCATAAAGGTGAATATTAAAATTTGGCCAAGTTGAAGACTAACCCCATAATGATTCATTAAATAAAACACATAAAAACTTGTAATATTAGTTGTATAAAATGATCTCGCAAAAATAATAGTAAATAGTAACGTCAACGCAATGCCTACTTGTTTCTTTGTTAATGGAGGCAAATTAGAAACTAATACTCGCTTTTTCTTTGCTATACGTTCTTGCTCCAACTGCTTTTTATACCACGTTGCAATTTTACTTAATAGTAGAATACCAATTGCTGCCACTACTAAGACAATTGCGGCACCACGTTGTCCAAAAATAGCAAAAATATAAGCACTAATTAGTGGTGCAAGTGCTTGCCCAGAGTTACCTCCGACTTGATAAATCGATTGAGCAAGCCCTCTTTTTGAGCCTGCTGCCATAAAGGAAACACGTGAACCCTCAGGATGAAAAATAGCTGAGCCAAACCCTATAAATAATACCGCGATAATAATTATCCAATATTGTGAAGTGAACGCTATAATGGCAATGCCTATGAATGAACTTGCCATACCAATTGGTAAAGCGTAAGGCATCGGCTTTTTATCGCTAGCAAAACCAACTACAGGTTGCAAAACAGAGGCAAACATATTTAATACAAACGAAATCAGACCTATTTGTGTGAAAGTTAGCCCTAAATCACTCTTCAATATTGGGAACATCGCCGGAATAACAGCTTGCATCGTGTCATTGATAAGATGGGCAACAGCTATTGCGATCATAATGGGATAGACCGGATTATTTAAATTTTCTATTTTCTTATTCATGTCGCCACCTACTTTCCAATTTTATTCAATCTCCATTTATAAGAGATCGTCGCATACTATTAACCTTTTTGCACAAGCTATCCATTGAAATAGCAGTTTTAAGGGAGTTGATTTATGTATGAATATAGACGAATTTTTTAAAGCTGATTTTTGGGAAATGATACTTAGGTCCACACTTTCCTTCTTTGCGTTACTCATCGTAACCCGATTACTAGGGAAAAAACAGCTTGGACAACTTACATTCTTCCACTATACAACAGGTATCACATTTGGTTCCATTGCATCAGAAATAGCAGCACAGGCTGAGACACCCTTTTTAGATGGACTTATTGCCCTTATTTGGTGGAGCGTTTTAACATATTTAATGACCATCATTACCATTAAATCTAAAAAAGCTCGTGTGATTGTTGATGACAAGCCAACAATCCTTATTCAAAATGGAATTATTTTAGAGTCTGCCTTAAAGAAGAATCGCTTGCATATGGATGAATTAGCGATGATGCTAAGGGAACAAGCCGTATTCTCTGTACAAGATGTACAATACGCATTACTTGAAACTACGGGTAAACTAAGTGTACTACCAAAGCCTGCTGAACAACCAGCTACAAAACAAGATGTAAAGGCCGATGTTACACCACCAACCTATATACCAACAGAAGTAGCTTCAGATGGGAAGGTTATTTATGAAAACTTAGTTGAACTTGAATTAACCGAAGATTGGCTTATGAAAAAGCTGAAAAAGCAAAACGTCCAATCTGTAGAAGATGTTTATTTTGCTCAGGTTCAAGCAAACGGCTCCCTCTATATAAGCATGAAGGATAAAGCAAGACGATCAAGCTCTTAACAGCTTGTCTCGTCTTGCTTAATCTATTTTTACAATATCTAATGGTGTCACAATGCCGATTAGTTTTTGATGTGGTTTCCCATGCTCCGTTATTAATAATGCTTCAAAGTGGCGTCCCTTCTACACTCCTTGTTTAAAAATATCTTCAGCCTCATAAATCGTTATGTATCTACTCACAAATTTATAATTCACTCTATTTTTTTCATGCAATCAATTATGTCTCTGCATAATTGCGTCCGGAATCGGCTTTGTGCTTAGGCCTGCGTGATGCAGGTCAGTTAGCCGTTATCGCATGGATGCGATGATTTTAGGCTAACATCCTTTAAGAGCTCCTTTCTGATTCCGTGACATCCGCCGGAGGCTTTAACTTCTTTCAGCAGATGTCTTTTGTGCCGAAAGCGTAGCGACAGGTACAGGTGTTTGGACACCTGCTGAAAGAAGTTAAATGCTATGAGAAAGCGATCGGAATTTTCTGTAGCCAATTGCTACATTATATTCCTAAGTAATGGATATTCCAAGAACAGTTCTTAGATAAAAAAGCATCAACTCGGTAGGAATTTACCAGGTTGATGCTCTTAAATATGATTAAACCATTAAAATAAAGTTACTTATGTGTAACGGAATAGCACTTCAACAGACATGAAATTCTTACTTTAACCATGTAGCTAAGTACCCTATAGTTTTCTATTAGCAAGGTATATTTCCTTTAAATTTTCGTCATCGAAGCATTTTTCTTCATTGTCAAAATTCCTATGCTTATACAAATTATCGTGATAACTAATGTAATAGATAGGCTCCACCAATAATCGGACATCTCCATCGTACCCCTCATTAATTGAACGCCATATACCGGTAATTTCCACGGTGATATTGTCCAAAATGTCCCAACTAAAGCATCCACTATTTGCCCAATAAATATAAAAGCGAATGCACATGCTGTTGCTACCACTGTTTTAAAAGTCGCACTCATCATTAATGTCACTGCTATCACGAAGAGTAGCCAAGAAAAATACGTGAAAAAACTTGCCACAAGTGGCCCTATCTCAAATGTCCCATAAAGCACGACCGTATAGTATACGCTCGCAGCAAAACCAGCTAAAATGCTAATAAAGCTAATAGTACTCATGACGATAAATTTACTCATAAAATAAGCGCCGAACGATATAGGACGAACATACAATAAAGTAGCCATTCCACTTGCTCTTTCTTTACTAATAGCTCCTACAAAAGAAGCCATTAATACGAGTAAACATATCGTTTGAAATTGCCCAATGGAAGCTTGTAATAGGTCAACTGGCATTAATTTCGGCATCAACATTTCAAAGCCTTCTGGTAGGTTACCAACAGCATTTAAAATATCCATCATATAATAGTTTGTTAGTGGATCACTCATACCGAGCAATGCAAATACAAGAGGTATCCACAAAAACTTCCAGCTTCGCCAAGCTTCTCTGAATTCCTTTTGCAGAAGCACAGTAAATCCTCTCATATTTTTCTCGCCACCTTCATGAAAATCTCTTCAAGTGATGCTGTTTGTCGCTCCACTTTTCGTATCTTATTAGGGCAACTGCTTAAATGTTGAAGCAGTTCCTGCATACTCGGTTTTTCATCAATAATTTCTATATATACATGACTGCCCTTAACTTCTCCAATAAGTTCAGATTGACTGGCAAAAAGTTGTGCCTCTTTTTCAGTGCCAAACTCTACAACATAATTTGGTTCATCGAAACGTTGTCGAACTTCACGTAATGTCCCCTGTTCTACTAGCTTCCCATCACGTAAAAACAATAATTGATCTGTCATCTCTTCGGCATCATTTAAAATATGTGTCGAATATAAAATAGTTGTTTCTTGCTGTAAGCCCTTTAATAAATCAAGAACTTCCCTACGACCTACTGGATCCAACGCAGACACAGGTTCATCTAGTAAGAGTAATTTAGGCTTATGCACAATTGCTTGGGAAATACCTAGTCGTTGCTTCATGCCACCGGAAAATGTAGCAATCTTCTTATTTAAATCATTACCTAGACCTACAAACTCAAGTGTTTTTTGTGCTTCTACTTTTGCTTTTTTTGCAGGCACACCATTTAACTTTGCAGCCATTTCAGTAAACTCTAACGCACTTAACCAAGGATGGAATTGCGGATATTGTGGCAAGAAACCAATGTTGGCTCTTACATCACCCTCCAGCATTTTTACACTTCCAGAGGTCGGTTTTAATAAGCCTGTTAGCATCGATAATGTCGTTGTTTTACCAGCTCCATTGGGTCCAATTAAAGCTGTCGATGTATTTTTTTCTAATGTGAACTCGATTTCGTCCACAACTACTTTCTCTCCAAATTGCTTTGTTAGTCCTGTTACCTGAAATAATATCGTCATGATTGTTTTCTCCCCACTATAAAGTACGCAATCGACCCAAGATAACTAGTAAAAATGATAAGAAACACCCATAAAATTTTAGGCCCGTTTGTTGCATGGATTTTACGTAAATCAACTAGAGCTACAATCATTAAAATAATTTGGACCACAATTAGTGGTGCTATAACTGCCCATGGAACTTTCGCTAACTCCTCCATCATAGAGATCACCTCACCATTGTTATATTATTACTATAACAAAATCTGTTCTAATATGTATAGCACAATTTCACATGTAAAATTGTTTACTTTTTTTGATAATGGTTATGAGGACTATTTAAAATAACGTTGTATTATTCGAAGTTAAGAATGAGCCACTTCGCTCGTGTTGCTCGCTCCAATCAACCTATGCACATGACATACGTTTTAACAAAATGTCATCCAACTTTTTAATTTTATCGGAATACTTTCAGGAATTATCGACCAACTTTTAATATTTATCGACATCCACCTTTTTCAAAAATCATGAACAGTTTATTCACCTAACTAAAAAAGAAGATGTACCAAGGTTGAAAAAACCTTCTTGGTACATCTTCTCATTTATTTATATAACTTCTGCAAAGCATCTGCCATTTTTGGACGAATTGTTACTTGTGGACGCGCGTTCTTTACAGCCGCTTCCGCTTCCTTTAGAGAATCGGTCATGCCAAGCTCCATTAATACTGCAGTAGCAGCCACTCCTGCGCGACCTCCCCCACTTCCGCAATGGAAGTACACTTTCTGCCCATTCTCATAGGCAGAAACGATTTCTTTCGCAACTTTTTGAATAGATGGTGCTACTTCTATGTCCTCATCAGCAATCGGCATATGCTTGTACACATATGAAGCCGCCTCCTGCTCCTCATTAGATAAGCCATTTACGCGAACATCAATTACAATATCCACCGTTTCTTGTTTAAAAGCTACATCTGCATCTTTCGCACCGCCAAAGAATAATCGATCTTTTACTAATACATCGTAATTTTTCTCCATTGTACGCACGCTCCAAACGACTATTTAAGTAAATGCTTAATATCATCATAGTATGGAAGAGCTGTTAATGCCCCTGCTTTAGTGGCTGCTAAGGCACCTAGCTTATTGCCAAAACTTGCACAACGAACAAGTTCATCCTCCGTTGTAGGTAAACCATTGTAATGAACATCGCGTAATACTCCAGCCATAAATGCATCTCCAGCACCCGTAGTATCTACTGGCACAACCTTTTCCGTCGGTACATGGATAACCTCACCATTTAATACCGCATATGTGCCATTTTCCCCTACTGTAACTAAAATAATGGGTACTAAATAACTGTTTAATTGCTCAATTCCCTCTTCCAAACTTGTTGTTTCTGTCAGGAAAAATAATTCTTCATCCGTGACCTTTAAAATGTCTACGTGCTCAAAAAATGACGTGATCGTTTCACGGCAAACTTGCTCACTGCTCCAACGTAGAGGGCGTATATTCGCATCCATTGCGATAATTGCCCCTTTTTCCTTTGCCATCTCTACCGCAGCACGTGTTGTATCAAGGGCTGTAGGATGGAACATAGTTCCCGAGCACACTGTTAAAGCAGATGCATGTTTAAAAGCTGCTTCGTTTAATTGTATTGCTTCTACTTGTAAATCTGGCGTTTCATCGACATAATCCTTAAAAATTCGCTCACATGCTTCTGTTAAATGTACATAGACACCACTAACACGCTTCGCAGGGTTAAAGACGGCATAATCCAGGTTTACCCCTTCTTGTGCAAGGCCATCTCGAACGAATTGAGAGCCTTCGTCATCTCCTGTGATCGTAATTAATGCAGATGGAGCACCGATACGGCTAATTCCCGCAGCAACATTTACCGTTGCACCACCCATATATTTAGTAAAAGATGTGTTAGTTACATCATCAGCGATATAGTCAATAAAAGCATCTCCATAAACTAATATATAATCCTTATCTTCCTTTGTCATTGTTGTCCTCCCGAAACTCTAGTCATTATAGATTAACACGAAATCAGATATCGTATAAAGTTTTAAACTTTCGGAAAAATAATCAATTATGCCTTGGCATAATTGCGTCCAGAGGCTTTAACTTCTTTCAGCGGGTGCCAAACACCTGCTGAAAGAAGTTAAAGCTGCCGTAAGAATATCACCATTTATTCAAAAACTTGAGTCATCCTCTATCTTTGTTATACTTGCCTATAGAAAGGTAGGGATTTTGACAATGAGTATTACAATTCGACAAGCGCAACCGCAGGATACCCATGCCGCTGTACCATTAATTATTGATGCGATTGGTGATATTGCCAACCGTTTAACAGGAGAACAGACAGCTAAAGCAGTGGAACAAGAGCTTACTGTACTATTCAAGCGTGAGGACAACCGACATTCCTATTTAAATACTTTTGTTGCCGTTGAGAATGAGCAAGTACTAGGAATTCTTGTTTACTATAATGGTGTCGAAGCCATTCATATGGATGCGAATCTCGTAAAATGGCTTGAGGAAAAAAATGCGCCATCCATCATCATCGATCAAGAAGCGCATGAAGATGAATATTATATCGATACTATTTGTGTAGCACCAGAAGCTCGTGGTAAAGGAATAGGAACCTTATTACTGCAATTTGCCATAGAGGAAACACAAAAACGAGGTTATACAAAATTATCATTAAATGTTGAAATGGAAAAAGAGGACGCTCGTCGCCTTTATGAACGTATGGGCTTTGTTATTACAGAACCATGGTCCATAATCGATGAACCATTTCATCATATGGTGAAGCAATTTTAGGAAGTGAAACAAAAAACATGAAGAAAAATTTATTTTATCCTCTTTTAATTGTCATTGCCTCTAGTAGCTACGGAATACTATCGACAATTGTCAAAGTAGCTATGCAGCATGGCTTTACAACAGGAGAGGCAGTATCAAGCCAATATATTATTGGCTTTATGCTTGTTGCAACTATTTTTATAGTGACACAAAGGCAATTACCAAAGCTTTCTAAAAAGGGACTGCTTATTTTAGTGTGTGCTGGGATATTTACCGGTACTACAGGGATTGTATACGGAGAATCATTAAAGTATCTACCAGCCTCTCTTGCCGTAGTAATGCTCTTTCAATTCACGTGGATAGGCTTATTAATAGATTGCGCACTTCATAAACGCTTACCAAGTCGGACTGAAGTGATTTCTATCATTGTATTATTTGCTGGAACTATTTTAGCTGCTGGTGTACTAAATGTAGATTTAAGTGATATTCCTATTCAAGGCTGGCTGTTAGGCTTTGCTGCTGCCTTTACTTTTGCTTGCTTTATCCAATTTAACTCTCGTCACGTGGAAGGTATTACAACTACATCACGCGTGTTGATTGTTTCCTTTGTCGCTCTTATAGTGATTAGTATTTTCCTAAACCCTGAAGTTCTTTGGAACGGTAAATTATTTGCCGGTGGTTTATGGAAATTTGGACTAGCACTAGGGCTCTTCGGTATTATTTTGCCGATTTATTTATTCTCTATAGCTGTTCCGAAAGTAGGAGGAGCTCTTGCCTCTATTTTAAGCGCTATGGAGTTACCCGTGGCTGTAACTGTTTCAGTTATTGTTTTACATGAACCTTTAACTTCTTTACAAATAGCGGGTATTATTTTGGTTATTCTAGGTATGATGCTACCGACAATACTTTCGCAGCGACGACAAAAGAATAAATCTTTAGAGCCTAATAGTAAGTAAATACTTTAATCTAAATTAGAAAGGGAGATGTATCACATTTTTTGATACATCTCCCTTATTTCTGTATTAACTTTTATAAACCAAGCGCTCTATACACGCACGCCGTAAATTCTGCGCGTGTTAAGTTATCATTTGGTCTAAAATTACCGTTGTCATCGCCTAGTGCAATGTTATGATCTGCTAGAGTAGCAATATATCCACTCGCCCAGTGTGATGGATCGACATCCTTGAATGTACTATTGCCTTCTGGCGTTAAGCCAAATGCAAGCACCAATATTTTTGCCATTTCGGCACGTGTTATAGAAGCGTTTGGTCGAAACGCTCCATTTGAACCGTCCACGATACCCGCTCGTTGTAGTCGTGTAATTTGTTCATAATTCACATGACTTTTAGGGACATCCAAAAAGGATACAGCTTCTCGAATTGATGCTGGTTGTAACGCACGGTCAATCATAAGCACCACGTGTTGACGTTGAATCATATCATTTGGTCGAAAAGTGCCATCTGGGTAACCTATAATAATGCATCGCTTGGCAACTTCTTTAATCATATCTTGTGCCCAGTTATGATCAATATCCTTGAAAGTAATGTCACAGCGCTTACTATCCTTCATCCATCGAGCATATAATGTGAGATCTTCTGTAACGACATCTTTTGCAAAGTCCCATGCTTTTGTGAATTTTTCATTTTTATACCAGCCGATAAATAGGTAGCCTTCCTTCTTCGGATTAGAAGGGGCTTTCACTAAAGCTTTATATGGCACTGTTTGCGACGAAACTTCACTGCCACCATTTGAATCAAAAGTAACAGTATAGTCCTTTGTCCACTTCGCATACAAAGTTATTTCTGCGGTTACTTTATCTTTCGCAAAGTCCCATGCATTATTAAGCTCTTTATCCTTATACCAATCAACGAATTGATAGCCTTCTTTCTCCGGAATAGACGGAGCTTTCACGAGGTCGTTATAGCCAACCGTTTGTGACGGCACTTTACTTCCTCCATTAGAGTCAAAAGTGACTTTATAGTTTGGCGAACCTCCGCCCGATCCTCCACCAGCCCCCCCTCCCGACGTATGATCCTTTGTCCATTTCGCATACAACATAACATTTTTAGTCACTACGTCTTTTGTGAAATCCCATGGTACTGTCAATTCGTTATCTTTGTGCCAGCCGTCGAATGTATAGCCTGCCTTCTTTGGAGCGGCTGGTGCTTTTACTAATTCACTATGTCCTACAGATAGGGATGGGACTTCGCTTCCGCCATTGGCATCAAAAGTAACGATGTAGCTTGCTTTCGACCATTTTGCGTATAGCGTTATATCTTTCTTCACTACATTTTGATCGAAATTCCATGCTTCTACCAGCCCTTTATCTTTATACCACCCCACAAATGTGTACCCTCCTTTTACCGGAGTGGATGGGGCTTTTACTAAATCACCAGGCTCTACTGTTTGAGATGGAACTTCATTTCCGCCATCGGTATCAAACATGACAATGACGGGACTCCACTTAGCGTAAACAGTCATTGGTTTGGATACAGTATTACTCCAATTTATCGTATAATCTTCATCTTCAAACCATCCTAAAAAAGATTTCCCACTCTTAAATTGAAATTTAAAAGGAGTTGTAGCCCATCGGAATTCATGTGCTCCTTGGAAGGTTATAAAATCTAATTGATTATAAGCAAATGCATAGTTTTCTATCGTTTTTACGCTTGCGGGGATCTCTATACTTGTTAATTGATTACTAAAAAATGCTCGCTCTCCTATCGTTGTTACGCCTGAGGATAGTTTTATACTTGTTAATTGATTATAAGCAAATGCACTATTCCCTATGGTCGTCACGCTTGGGGGTAGTTCTATACTTGTTAATTGATTTTCAGAAAATGCACCGATTTCTATCGTTGTCACGCTTGGGGGGATTTTTATACTTGTTAATTGATTATAAGCAAATGCATATGGTTCTATCTTTTTCACCCTTGAGGGGATCTCTATACTTGTTAATTGATTTTTATAAAATGCACTGCTTCCTATTGTTGTCACGCTTGATGGTATTTCTACACTTGTTAATTGATTATAAGCAAATGCACTCTCTCCTATCATTGTCACGCCTGAGGGGATTTCTACACTTGTTAATTGATTATCAGAAAATGCGCGATCTCCTATCGTTGTTACACTTAAGGGGATTTCTACACTTGTTAATTGATTTTGAGCAAATGCACCCTCTCCTATCGTTGTCACGCTTGACGGAATTGATACACTTGTGAAACTTTTATTAGCAAATGCTCTGTATCCTATTTCAATAACTGGTTTACCATTGATTTCACTAGGAATTACGATTTCTGATTTATTGCCTCGATATCCTATAATGGCAACACCATTGCCTACATCATTTGTTAAGTATTCATCTTCATTATCCCCTAAAGTATCTCCCTCATTATCAAAAATGGTACTACTCTCCGCCTCATCATTATTCGGCACAACAATATCTTCACTATCTGCATTTACGGTTTCGTCTTCGTTGTTTGGTAATTCGCTCTCATTTTCATGTTCACTTGGCAATACAATGTCATTCTCGTCATTACTTATCGCATAAACGGATAGACTACCCAATGATAATTGCGAAAACGCCAAAAGCATGATAGCTAATAATATAAAGACTTTTTTCATCTTGTAATCTCCTTTCAACACTTTAAAATAAAAAAATACCCATTAAATGGATACCCCTTATGAAGCAGTTATAAACTTTATTAATATATTAAAATCAATATTTACTTGTTTTAGAGCATTTGTTGATAATCTATTTTATCCAAATCCAACCAAGTTCAAGTAAAAATATGATATGCCTCACTTCATGGTAATACTTTATAATCCGAGTGCTCGGAGATTCTCCCAATTCTATTTTTTTAAAATCAAATATTGCCTTTTTGGCACGAAAAAATATAACATTAATTTCAAAATCAAAAAAATCAATTTTTGTTGGTTTTTAAACAAAACTTGATAATATCCATTTTTCAGAGTTTCAAATTCGCATCTAATATGACTTAGATAGACAAATAAAATTTTTATATAAGAACGATAAAGCGGCTTAAACCGCTTTAAGCATTTTTGAGGGTCCCAGATTGCAACCGAACTTACCTGCTTGCATGAATAC